>SKZC01000127.1 GCA_007127575.1 Gemmatimonadota bacterium | reverse complement strand
GGACCCGAAGCTCCTCCCGCTCGGCCCGGACAAGGAGGTCCCGGACTGACCGGACCAGGTGACTCGCTTCCCCCAGCAAGTCTTTGGCCCGGGCCACCGGCTCCCGTGAGGTCTCCAGGACAATCTCCCTGCGCGCCCGGGCAATGGTACGCCGGATGTGTCCCAACCCATCGAAGTGCGAGTCATACCGAACCGCCACTCCCTCCAGGAGGACGGCAGTGCGGAAGAAGTAGACGAGCTCCTGGGGCAAGGTGAGGGGCCAGGTGTAGAAGGTGTCCAGGATCTCCTGCACCACCTTCTGGACCCGCTCCTGGCTCGTGGTGTCACGGGCCCGACCCAGGATCTGAAGGACTTCCGCCGCCGCCTCCCGGACTTCTCCACGAGCCACGGCGGGGTTGATCATCCCGAGCTGGTACATCCCGGTGATGATCCCATCCAGATCCTCCCGCTCCACCGCCAGGGCGATGCGCAGAATCTTCTCCCGGGTCCACTTGGGCACCCGGTACACCATGCCCCAGTCCAGAACCACGATCCTACCTCGGGCATCCACCAGGAGATTTCCCGGGTGAGGATCGGCGTGGAGAAAGCCGTCCACCATCATCATCCGGAGATAGAGGTCAGTGAGACGGCCCATGACCTTCTCCAGGGTGAGCTCACCCGAGGCGAAGCGGTCGTGGAGCCGGTCCACTTTCGTTCCCTGGAGATACTCCATCACCAGGACCCGCTTGCGGGTGAGTTCGTCCACCACCTCCGGCACGTCCACGGTGGGATCGTTCCGGAACAGCTCCTGGAAGCGGTCCATGTTCGCGGCTTCGGATCGGAAGTCCATCTCCTCACCCACCCGCACGGAGAACTCCCGGACCACGTTGGTGAGAGCGTGCACGTGGTGGTTCGGGAAGAGGATGTTCAGCCAGAAGAGGATCCGGAAGGAGATGTCCAGATCCAGGGCCACGGCGTCCTCCACCCCGGGACGGAGGACCTTGACCACCACATCCCGTCCCTCCAACCGGGCTCGGTGCACCTGACCCAGGCTGGCCGCCGCCATGGGTTCCTCCTCAAAGGACTGGAACACCTCCTCCACGGAGCGCCCCAGCTCCCCCTCCACCACCCGGATGATCTCGGAGGTGGGATCGGCCGGCACGTGATCCTGGAGGGTGCCCACGGCGGAGAGGTACGGCTCCGGGACGATGTCCGCACGAGCGCTGAGCACCTGGGCCAGCTTCACGAAGGTGGGCCCCAGCGCCGCCAGGGTGGCCACCAGACGTTGGGCCCGCTTCTCGTGGACCTCCGGCTTTCTGCTGGGGCGCCTCCCCAGAACGATCCATCGCTTCCGGTCCCGGAGGAACGCCACCAGGAAGGGAAGGAGGCGGAAAAGGACGCGCCAACTCCGCGTGACCTGCCTCACCTCAGGATCCGTGAGATCAGCGACTCCTGGCGCCGAAAGAGGGTGCTCTCCTCTCGCCCCTCCCCCTCCGGATGGTCGTACCCCAGCACATGGAGGGTTCCGTGAATCGCCAGCCGAAGAAGCTCCTCACCTGGGGAAAGCCCGCGCTCCTCGGCTTGGCGGTGGGCCTGCTCCAGACCGATGTAGATGTCGCCCAGGGGGGGATCGCCCTCGGCGTGAAGGGCGAAGGCCAGAACGTCGGTGGGTCGGTCATGGCCCAGGTGCGTGCGGTTCAGCTCCTGGATGGTGGCGTCATCCACAAAGGTGAGGGAGAGCTCCCCCTCCTCCACTCCCTCGTCTTGAAGGGCGAGCACAACCCCCTCCCGGATCAGGGAGTCGGGGACCTCGTCCTGGCCCTCGGAGGCGCCGGGAACGTTGACATGGATGGAAATCGAACCGGATCCGGCTTCCGTCATTCCGGCCCGCTCTCCGCAGACGCAGGCGAGCCTGAGGACGTCTGGGAACCCTCATCGGCGCCCTGGCCGGCAGCCCCATCCTCGGACGAGGCGTCGGATGGAGCCTCGGATGGGGAGTCCGTAAGGTGGCGGGTGGCGGGGTAGTCGATCCGGTGATGGTACATCCCGGCCAGCACCTTGGCGAACTGCTCCTTGATGATGGTGATCTCCCGGAGCGTGACCGGGGCGTGGTCCAACTGCCCGTCCCGGATCTTTCCGTCTACCATTTCGTCGATGAGAGTGCGGATCCGTTCGGGGGTGGGGTTTTGCATGGAGCGCGTGGCCGACTCCACCGAGTCCGCCAACATGACGATGGCCGTCTCCCGGGAGCGGGGACGGGGACCCGGGTAGCGGAAGTGCTCCAGCTCCAGTTCCCCTTCATCCCGTTCCTCCCGGGCCCGATCCAGGAAGTAGGAGATCTCCTGCGTGCCATGGTGCTCGGGGATGAAGGCCTGGAGAACCTCGGGGAGCTTCGCCTCTCTGGCGAGCCGGAGCCCTTCGGTGACGTGCTCCCGTACGATGGCTGCCGAAGTGGCCGGCTTCAGCTTGTCGTGCGGGTTCCCACCCGGCTGGTTTTCGATGTAGTACTGGGGCTTGAGCATCTTCCCCACGTCGTGGTAGTAGACGCCCACCCGACAGAGGAGCTCGTTGGCCCCGATGGCTGCGGCCGCCGCCTCTCCCAGGTTCGCCACATTGATGGTGTGGGCGTACGTCCCCGGTGCCTCCAGGGCCAAGCGCTTCAGGAGAGGGCGGTTGGGATCGGCCCACTCCAGGAGCGTTTGATCCGTGATGATTCCGGTGAACCACTCGAAGACCGGAAGGAAGCCCATGGCCAGGATGGCGCTCACCACCGTGTTCCCCGTAGCCCAGGCCACGGACCTGAGGATCGTCGCCGGCTCTGTTCCGTAGACAAGGCCCAGCGCCCCCAGAAGGGCGGCGTACGTGGCGGCGATAATGGCGATGAAAATCCACGTCTGGGCCCGCCTCCGGACCACCCGGACGCTGAGGGCCGCCGCCGACCCCCCCAACAGCACCGGAAGCCACGCGTGCACGTCCTGGAAGGGCGGCTGGGCACCAGTGAGGACCGCCAATACCAGGGTGAGGAAGAGGGCAATCCGCCCATCCCAGAGTACCGCTACCGCCAGGGCGGGGAAAGCCACCGGCAGGAGCTCCACCGGGAGACCGTGCCGGGCGATGAGTCCACCGGCCCCGGCGTAGGCGAGAATGAGGATTCCCTGTAGGAGGACCCACCGGAAGTCGCGGTAGATCTCGGGGCGGAAGAAGCGAAGGAGGAGCCCGAAGATGCCCAGGATGAGGAGGTTCACCAGGAAGGCGCCCACGATGGGGAGGATCTCCGGAGCCCGCTCCTCGAGAAGCCCCCTCGCCTCCAGTTCGTCCTCGTAGGCCAGCAGGCGGTCCAGCTCCTCGCTCCCCACCTGCTGGTTCGCCCGGACGATGGCCTCGCCGGCCAGGATGGTGGTCCGGATGGTGGAGACCGCTGCCCGGGCCTGGTCCCGGTCCTGCTCCGTCGTGACCTGGTCGTAGCGGAGGGACGGCTCCAGGTGACGGATGAGGACCAGGCGAAGGACGTCGTGGAGCTGCCCCGGAGCCGCAGGCGGAAGGTACGTGTCGGACCGGTCGTAGAACTCCCGAGGCGAGAGGATGGAGTCCCGTGCCACGTACCGCTCCTCGTCTCCCTCCCTCACCTGGACCCGGGTCGTGACCTGCGGGTCCGCCGCGTCCCCGTCGTCCATCACCCCCAGGGGGAGTAGCTCTTCTACCGCCCGGAGCGCCGCCGTGCGGAGGGCGTTCCGGGTCTCCTCCTCCTGGAAGAGCTCTCTCTGCTCCGCCGTGACCGCCAGCCCCATGTCCGCCAGAGCCGCCGCCAGCCTTCCCTCCGGCTCCGGCCCCTGCGCCAGCTCCTCCACCGTGTTGAAGAAGCGGGACAGGTCCTCCTCCATGGCCTCGTGGGCGTCGCTCACCCACCCGTACGTGGGGGGCACCGCAGCGGCGGCGGCGGTTCGCTCCCGGGCCAGCTCCTCATCGGATTTCGGGACGGAGAAGGGCACCTCGGCGATGACGTCCTCATCGGCCACCATCCCCAACTCATACCGCCCGAAGTCCATCCCTCCAGTGGGAGGAAAGAGGAGGGTGACGGCCCCGGCCAGAAGGAGGAACACCACCACGCGAGCACCGTGGTGGAAGAGGACGTCCAGCCACCCCTCATCCGGCGGGGTGGAGAGGGTCTCCAGGACCGACTTCAGGTCGGAATCCGACCGGGACCTTCGGCTCACGCGGGCTCCTCGGCTCCTCTCTCGTCCCGGTCCGCCTCGTCGTACGCCCGGATGATGTCCTTCACCAGGCGGTGACGGATCACGTCCATGGCGTCCAGGTAGACGAAGGAGATTCCCTCTATGGACTGCAGGATTTCCTCGATCTGGAGGAGTCCCGAGTCCTCGTCCCTGGGAAGGTCAATCTGGGTCTTGTCCCCGGTGATGACCACCCGGGAGTTCAGGCCCAGCCTCGTGAGGAACATCTTCATCTGCGCCGTGGTGGCATTCTGGGCCTCATCCAGGATCACGAAGGCGTCGGAGAGGGTGCGTCCCCGCATATACGCCAGAGGGGCGATCTCAATGGTTCGCTCCTCCAGGCTCCTCTGGACCCGGTCCGAGGGCATCATGTCTTCCAAGGAGTCGTAGAGGGGCCGGAGATATGGATCCACCTTTTCCTGGAGATCTCCCGGGAGGAACCCCAGGTTCTCCCCGGCCTCCACCGCGGGTCGGGCGAGGATGATCCGGCGCACCCGCTTCTTGTAGAGAGCGTCCACCGCGGTGGCCACCGCCAGATAGGTCTTCCCCGTCCCCGCGGGACCGATGGAGATCACGATGTCGTCCCTCTGGATGGCTTCCAGGTATCGTGCCTGACCCTGCGACCGAGGAGTGACGATCTTCCGCATGCCGGGGAGGGCGATGCGCACTTCATCTCCGTCGGCGCCGGGCCCCACGGTGGGCGGGGCTCCGCCTCGGGACGCGAACTCCTCGGCGAACCGTGCCACGTCTTTGGCATCGAAAGGCGCCCGAAGGCGGGCCAGCTCGATGAGGTGCTGGATGACGGGAACCGCCTTTTCCATCCCCTCCACCTCCCCGGAGAGGACCAACTGGTCCCCTCGAAGCACCACCCGGATCCCGAAGAGGCGAACCAGCTCCTGGAGGTTCGAGTCGTTGACGCCGGCCAAAAGGAGCTGATCCGCCCCCTCCGTATCCAGCCGATGCTCCACGATGGTCTGCTCTTGTGTTCCCATGTCCTCCTTTGGTTTTCGCGTCAGGCGGTCTCGGACCCGTCCGGTCCGCGGCCCCCCTCCTGCACCTTGAGCTTGAGTCCCTCCAGTTCCTCCGGCGTCACCGGAGACGGGGCGCCCTCGTAGAGAGCCCGGGCCGCCGTGGTCTTGGGAAATGCGATGACGTCCCGAAGGCTCGCCGCTCCCACGAAGTCCTTGGCGATGCGGTCCATGCCCAGGGCGATCCCTCCGTGAGGGGGAGCCCCGGATTCCAGTGCCTCGAGGAGGAATCCGAATTTTCGCTGGATCTCTTCGTCCGAGAGGCCCAGCACCTGCAGAACCCGCCGCTGGAGGCCGGCGTCGTGGATCCGGACGCTGCCGGATCCCAGTTCCGCCCCGTTGTACACCAGATCGTACGCTAGACTCCCCACGCGTTCCGGGGCCGTCTCCAGCCGCTCCAGCTCACCGGGATGGGGCTGGACGAAGGGGTGGTGTCCGGGAATCAAGACCCCGCGCTCCTCGTCTCGTTCGAACAGCGGAAAATCCGTCACCCAAAGCCAAGCGTCACGTCGGACCTCCTCCCCACCCGCAGCCCGCACGGCCGGAGCCCGGACGGCGGCCAGCGCCGGCGAGGTCATGGAGTCGGGACCCGCGGCCAGAAGGACCAGGTCCCCTTCCCTCACCCCCATCCCCTCCCGAAATCCCTCGGGGAGGAACCGGGAGAGGGGCCCCGAAGCCCCGTCATCCTGCACCTTGGTCCAGAAGAGGCCCGGCGCACCCTGGGCCTTCGCCAGTCCCTCCAACCCTTCCACCTCCCTCCGGGAGAGGGCCGCCCCCCCCGGAACCGCCAACCCTCGTATCCGGCCTCCCTTCTTCACGGCGCCCCGGAGGATGTTGGATTCGGAGTCGGCCAACGCCTCGGTCCAATCTCGGATCTCCAGCTCGAACCGCAGATCGGGCCGATCCGTCCCATACCGCTCCATGGCCTGGGCGTGGGTGATGCGGGGGAACGGGGGCTGGGCATCCCTTCCCGCCTGCCTCGCCAGCGTCTCCATGAGCTCTTCCACCCAGCGGAAGATGTCCTCGGGCTCCACGAAGGCCGCCTCCAGATCGATCTGGGTGAACTCGGGCTGCCGGTCCGCCCGGAGGTCTTCGTCCCGGAAGCAACGGGCGATCTGGAAGTATCGGTCGTACCCCGCTGTCATGAGAATCTGCTTGTAGATCTGGGGGCTCTGGGGGAGCGCGTAGAACTCCCCGGGGTGCACCCGGCTGGGTACGATGTAGTCCCGGGCCCCTTCGGGGGTGGGCTTGGTGAGGATGGGCGTTTCGATCTCCAGGAAGCCGTTCCGGTCCAGAACGTTTCGAGCCGCCAGAACGAGGCGGTGGCGAAGGGCCAGGTTCTCCTGGAGCTCTGGGCGCCGAAGATCCAGATGGCGGTGACGGAGCCGAAGCTCCTCGGCGGGAAGCTCTTCGTCCGAGGCCCGGTACACCGGAATAGCCGGGGTCCGGGCACGATTCAGGAGGGTGAGGGAACGGACCTGAAGCTCCACCTCCCCGGTGGCCAGCTCCGGGTTCCGGGCCTCCGGGGGGCGAAGGGTCACCACCCCTTCCACCTGTATGACGTCCTCACTCCCCAATCGGTGGGCCCGCTCCAAGGCCTCGGTGTCCGTGTAGTCGGCGTCAAAGGAGAGCTGAAGGAGCCCGCTTCGGTCCCGGAGGTCCACGAAGACCAGCCCCCCCAGATCTCGCCGCCGGTGGACCCACCCTGTGAGGCGGACCGTTTCGCCCCCACTCTCTGCATCCAGCGTCCCCGCCATTCGGGTCCGATAGCCTGTGCGGTCCCTTCGGTCCTGCGACATCGCTGTGGCTTCACTCAATCTGGCGGCTCCGTGGTCTGTAAGCGGATTGTGGGAGGATTGTCCCGTTGGGGTACAGCATGCTGGGAGAAAGGGTCGGAGGGGGAGGCGGACCCCGCTCGACCGGAAACGACTCCCCGGCCAGGGGCCCGGGACGACTCCGTGGAGGCGCCGGTCCGGAACCGGGCCCCGAACCCTTCCCCACGTTCCGGTCGAAGGTGAACGTCGCTAAGTTAACGCTGGGAAATAGGCCATTCAAGCAAGGGGACACGTTGACCGACGGCATGGAGAAGCGGACCCGGAACCCGGAGCCCCAGCGAACCCACGCCCTGGACCTGGAGCCTCCTCGACTGCGAGAGGAACTCTCACGTCACTTCCGGAGCCGACATCAGCCCGACTACCGGGCAGACCAGGTCCTCCGGTGGATCTACGAGTCCATGGCGGTCTCCTTCCAGGAGATGACGAACCTTCCCCTGGCGGAGCGAGAGGCCCTGGACGAGACGTTCCACCTCCAGGAGCTCCGTGCGGCTCGAACCTCTCGGGCTCGAGACGGGACGGTGAAACACCTCTGGGAGCTGGAGGACGGGCAGCTTGTAGAATCCGTTCTCATCCCCTCGGGAAGCCGACTCACCCTTTGCATCTCGTCTCAGGCCGGATGCGCCATGGGCTGCACCTTCTGCGCCACCGGCTGGGCGGGGTTCGACCGGCAACTCCGGGCCGGCGAGATCGTTGCCCAGTACCGGGAGGCCTCCCGGTGGGCGCGGGAAAACGATTACGGGGCCGTGAGCAATGTGGTCTACATGGGCATGGGGGAGCCCCTGGCGAACCGGAAGGCGGTCTTCCCCTCCCTCACCATCCTGAATCAAGGGTTCGGGCTGGGAGCCCGAAAGATCACCGTCTCCACCGTGGGCGTGGTCCCCGGGATCCTGGAGCTGGCCCGACGCCCGGAGCAATTCGAACTGGCCCTCTCCCTCCACGCCCCCGGCTCCCCCCTTCGACGAGAGCTCATCCCGCTGGAGAAGCGCTATCCCCTCTCCGAGGTCATGGACGCCCTCCGGACCTTCGCCGAGGCCGGCGGTCGGCGAATCACCTTCGAGTACACCATGATCGATGGGGTGAACGACGCGCTGGAACTGGCACCCAAGGTGGCGGAGTTGGCCGGGGAGCTTCGGGCCTTCGTGAACCTCATCCCCTTCAATCCCATCCCGTATCGGGATTGGAGACCCAGTCCTCGACCGCGGATCCAGGCCTTCCGGAAGGCTCTTGAGGACCGAGGAATCACCGCCATGGTGCGGGAGCCCAGGGGTCGGGACATCGAAGCCGCGTGCGGTCAGCTCCGAGCTCTGGCCGAGACCCCGACGGGCTGAGGCTCTACCGGATCCGGTTCCCGATGCGGTCCCAGCGGATCTCCCGGAGCCAGGAGAAGGAGGCGGGAGACTCCCGGTCGTAAGAGAAGTAGAAGACCATGGCCCTTCCCTCCAGACGCCATCGCTCCAGGAGCCCCCAGTACCGGGAGTCCAGTGACGCGTCCCGGTTGTCCCCCAACATGAAGTAGTGATCCTCCGGCACCACCAGCGGGCCCCAGTTGTCCCGGGTCGGATCGTACTCCAGCGGGTCCACCCCACCCACCAGATGGTCTCTCTGCCAGTCCATCCAGGGATGACGATCATCCCCGTCGGGATCCAGCCATTTCACGTAGGGCTCGTTCTGCATCTCCCCGTTGATGAAGAGGACCTTATCCTCCATCCGCAGGGTGTCCCCGGGCATCCCCACCAACCGCTTCACCAGCTTCATCCGGTCCTCGTGGGCTGGATCGAAGACCAGGACCTCCCCGCGTCTGGGCTCCGAATAGCCCGGAATACGAAGGTCCGTCCCGGGAACGGGGGAGCCCAGGGCGGCCCGGTTCACCATGAGGAAGTCTCCCACCAGGAGGGTGTCCTCCATGGACCCCGAGGTGATGACGAAGGTCTGGAGGAGAAAGCTCCGGATGATGACGAGGAGGATGAGGGCCACCCCCAGCGATTTGACCCACTCCCACCACTCGGAGCGCTCGTTCTGCGGGGCATCGTTTGGCTGGCTGCCTCGCCGCCACTCCTTTCCTCGCTTCCTGGTCACACCGCTTTCCTCACGGATCCAAGAGATTCCCCACTCGCCGGCATCGTGGCCCGAAGCCGTTCCCTACCGTGAAGACCCGGGGAGGATCCGTCGAAGGTCCCACCATGGCCGCTCCGGCTGTGCTTCTTCCACCGCCGGGAGATCGGCGTCTTCCACTGCTTCCTCCCAGTCCCGTCCCAGGACCACGGTAACGTCCAGGAGAAGGTCCGGATCCGAGGCCTGGGTCACCTCGGTGATTCCCAGCACCTCCGCCACCCCCCGGGCACCGTCCCCTCCCCCCGCCCGGTCCACCACGGAAGAGACCTCCTCGTCGAACGAGGGCGCGTTCCCGAAATAGACGACGTCGAACCCATGGTCCCGGAGGAGGTCCCGGACCTGGGCCGCCAATCCGGGCACGCCGGATCCGTTCAGTACCTCCACCCGGATACGGTTCCCCGGTGACGGGAGACCCTCCGGGTCCTGGGGAGCCGCCTCCTGCCCTTCCGGACCGGGCTCGTCCGACGGAGAGGCCTCGTCGGAGGCCCCCTCGGGAGCTTCCACGGTGGGCGCCGGCTCCTGCAACCCCCGGTTCAGCGAGAGGGGAAGCAGCTCCATCCCCGCAACCAGAACCGCCACCGCTATCAACGTCGTCAGAAAGAGGGACGGGACCGGGTCCTTCCGCCGCCGACCCCGTCTACTCGGCACGATCATCTCCCCGGGAGGTCATGGCCCCTCTGGCCAGCTTCGTCCAGAAGGCGGCCGTCTCCGCGTGGAGAGACCGGGTGGCCTGCACCACAGCCACGATGCGGGCCCGGGCCACCTCCAGGAGGACCGCCTCCCACTCCCCCGGCATCCGGGAGCGAAGGTGAGCCCGCAAATCCCTGGGGGCATCCGCCCGGGCCCACACCCACCGACCCGAAAGGGGCGGCCGACCAGGCTCCAGAAAGTCGGCCATGTAGAGCGCTTGTCCCACGCGGTCGAAATTAGGATGCCCCACGGTATGATACTGCAGGGCCAGGAGGAGCCCCGAGTCTTCCACACCCTCCCGTCGGAGTCGGGCCGCCACTCCCGGCCCGTGGAGGAGGGGAGCCGGCCACTCCCGGAACTTCGGCGCGACCTGGACGCGAAGCTCCGAAGGGGCCACCCCCTTCATGGCGTCGTGAAGGTACGCAGCCGCCAGCCACCGTTCCGTCTCCTCCGGAGGGAGCTCTAGCTCCCCGGCCCACCCCTTCATCAGACCTGCCACCCGGGTCAGGTGATCCCGTCTGGCCGCCCCCACGGCGGCCCAACCGGGAAGGCGTCCCTCGGCAGCGGCGGCCAGCACCGCGTGGGGAGACACGGACCCAATCACGCCGCCTCCAGGATCACGTTGTCGATGAGGCG
>SKZC01000125.1 GCA_007127575.1 Gemmatimonadota bacterium | reverse complement strand
GCCGCCGCCTGCCGGATCATCCGGTTCTGCACCACCTTCCCGGGTCGCGGCGAAGGAACGAAGCGACGCCATCCCCGCCCCGAATCCTCCCCGACAACCCACCCCAGCTCCTCCCGTCGCCGCTCGGCCTCTTCCTTGCTGAGAAAGGGACCGATGGGCTTGTTGGGGCTCTGGAAGGCCGGGTCGTCTTCTGAGACCAGGACCTGGGTTACGACGGTGACCACCCACCGACGAGGGGCCCGCCCCCGGAGCTCGTTCAGCAGGGCCTGTTGGAGGATGTAGCCCAGGCTCCCCTCCGTCATGGCCACCAGGACGTCCAGAGGCATGGCGGGGATTTCGGACCCGGAAAGCTCCTGCTGCCGGAGAAGGCTTCCCACCTGGGGACCGTTCCCGTGGGTGATGACCAGGGGGTGCCCCGCATCCACCAAAGTCATGAGGATCCCTGCGATGCGGCGGGCATTCCGTTCATGATCGTCCACGGTGCCCCGCTCACCGGGAGCCATGAAGGCGTGGCCCCCCATAGCCACCAGAACCAAGGGGGCATCCGTGCGCGCGGCCTCCGAGTTGGCCCAAGGGTCCATGTGCGGGCTCCGCGAGGGTGTGCGGGGTGCTTCACCATCCCAAGGTGTACGATGGGTGGTCCAAGAGAGGGTAAGACGCGGGGAAAGATCAAGGGTTGTTGGTTTTGCCGTTTTGCGAAGAAGCAGGGGGTCCCACCCCTTTTTTGCACCAAAAGGTGCGGGAAACGGAGCACCAGAAGGGGGCAGACCACACGCGGGGCGTGTGTGCCCGGAACGGACAAGGGAGGCAGGGAGTGACGAACGGATTCCAAGAGCTCATCGAAGGCTGGGACGGAGCCGGGGTGGTCGTGCACTTCGACGCTGCGACCGAAGCGTGGTTCTTCGTGGCCCTCCACGACGCCACGCTGGGACCTCCCACCGGGGGATGTCGGATGAAGATCTACCCCCGGCCGGCGGAGGGACTTCTGGATGCCATGCGCCTCTCCCGGGGGATGACCTACAACTGTGCGGTGGCCGGACTGGGCTTCGGAGGTGGGAAGAGCGTCATCGCGTTACGGGCCCCGCTGAGGGGAGAGGAGCGTGCCGCCCTCCTCCGGCGGTTTGGTCGGTTCCTGGAAGGGCTCCACGGAGCGTACTGGACGGGCGAAGACATGGGGACCACCCCCGACGACATGGCCACCATCGCGGAGGAAAGCCGTTTCGTGCACGGCGTGGTGGGAAGGGACTCCCGCACCGGAACCCGGGAGGCGGTGGACCCGGGCCCCTATACCGCCCAGGGGGTCCTGGCAGGAATCCAGGGGGCGCTGGAGCACACGGAGGGAAGCTCCGACCTGTCGGGAACGTCGGTTCTCATCCAGGGAGTGGGGGATGTGGGGGCGCCGCTGGCGCGACTTATGAAGGAAGCCTGGGCGTAGGCCCTCACCTCGCCGCCCCTGGACCGGCCCGCGAGGAAGGGAGCGGCCCGCTGGGAACCCTCGGGTCGACCCGCGCGCACGCCTCAGGGCAGATGCCGGATCCGGGTGGCGACGGGCTCCCGAGGTTTGGCATCCGGGATCTCCTGGGGCTCGCCCAGGTGGACCAGGGCCACGAGGCGCTCTCCCTCCCGAATGCCCAAGGCTCCCCGGGTCTCCGGAGCGTCCAGCACCTTCCCCGTCTTCACGTGGGTTCCCAGTCCTCGTTCCACGGCGGCCAGGAGGACGTTCTGCATTCCCATGTAGACGGTGGCGAAGTCCTCCTCCCGGATCTCCGGATCCGCATCGAGCCGCTGGACGAAGCCCACCATGGCGGGGAGAGCCTCCATCTGGGCCACCGTCTTCCGCCGCACCGCTTCCGCAGCCTCTGGATCGTCCACCTTCCGGGCTCGACTCTCGCCCTTGATCCGACCGTAGGCTCGCCGTGCCTCGGGGCCCAGAACGATGAACTCCCATGGCTGAGTCATGCGATGGTTGGGCGCCAGGAGGGCAAGGCCCAGAAGCTCTTCGATCTCCTCCCGAGTGATGGCCCGGGAGGTGAAGGACTTGATGGAGCGACGCAGTTGGATGGCGTGGGGAACCGAGGGTGTGCCCATGAGCGGTGATGGGGATGAATGGGTGATTGGGATTGGACGGAACCTTCCCATACCGGGCCCGCTGCGCAAGGCCGACGGAGCGCCGGCGGCGCACCTTGGCCGTCGTCCCGGGACCCATCCCCGGCCGGGCCGCGCAGGGCGACGTCTTCCCCGCACGTGGCACCCGTATCCACGGTCGTCGCTGCTCTCCCAGTGTCACTCGACCCCCTCCTGTCACGCTTCCCCCACTCACTCTCCGAAGTGGGCCCGGTCCAGAGCCCTCCAGTGCCTGGGCGTGGATGGGCCAGGGGATGTCGTGGAGCCGCCTGTAGCGAGGGTTGAGGTCCCCGCCGTCGGGGTGGACCCCCTCCCGGCGGTGCTCCTGAGCCAGGGGTGGAGGCGAGTGGGAGGAAGGGAGTCGCGGCTCCGCGGAACCGTCTTCAGAACCGCCCTCGGGGGCGTCCTCTCCCGGGTGCCTGCCGGCCAGCCGTCCCCGGCCTCCCCGCCGCCGCCACCCCGTCCGGGGCCTCTCGGCGTGGAACCGGCCCCGGGGGTCGGCGAACACCACCGACTCCTGGTCCCGGTCTAGTACCTCGTTGCGGAAGTCCGCGTACATTCGAGCGCCGCCGCATCCGCTCCAGCGTCGTTGCTCCTCCTCGACGTAGCGCTGCTAT
>SKZC01000474.1 GCA_007127575.1 Gemmatimonadota bacterium | reverse complement strand
TCGGTCGTTGGCTCCCCTCGACGTAGCTTGCGCTATGCCTTCGGGTCGCCGCCTACGAGGCGGCTCCCTGGCGCTCCCAACGGTGGCGCCCTGTACTTCTTCAACGGCCTTCTATCCCACCTTCCAGAGTTCCAGACGCTCCCGGTGCCGTCCCAGAAGAACCCGCCGGGTCCGTTCGTGCTCCGGCTGGGCCAGCTCCGGGTCCTCCGCCACCACCTGCCGGGCCTGCCGCCGAGCCCGTAGGAGCAGATCCTCGTCCCGGGTCAGGTCGGCGAACCGGAGCATGGGGTCGCGGCCATGCTGCAGATCCCCGAAGAGGTCCCCCTGACCCCGGATCCGAAGGTCCTCCTGAGCGATGCGGAACCCGTCGGTGGTGCTCTCGAACACGCTCAGTCGATCCCGCGCCACCTCCCCCGGATCCGCCACCACGGCGCACCAACTCTCGCCTTCCCCTCGTCCCACCCGGCCCCGGAGCTGATGAAGCTGGGAGAGGCCGAACCGCTCCCCGTGTTCGATGACCATGACGGTGGCGTTGGGAACATCGATCCCCACTTCCACCACCGAGGTGGCCACCAGAACGTCGATCCGACCCTCCTGGAAGGCACGCATCACCTCGTCCTTCTCCTGGGAGGGGAGCTGCCCGTGAACCAGCCCCACCCGGCGGTGAGGGAAGACCTCTTCCGACAGACGCTGGAATTCCTCCGTCGCTGCCTTGAGCTCCGTCTTCTCCGATTCCTCCACCTGGGGATAGACGATATATGCCTGCCGACCCTTCTTCAGCTCTTCCTCCACCGCTCTGTAGACCTCCTCCCGCCGCGACGGGCGGCGGATCCGGGTCCGAACCGGGGTACGTCCCGGAGGAAGCTCGTCCAGCACCGACAGGTCCAGGTCCCCGTGGAGGGTGAGAGCCAAGGAGCGGGGGATGGGAGTGGCGGACATGATGAGGACGTCCGGTCGTCCTTCCCCCTCTCCCAGAGCCATACGCTGGCGGACCCCGAACCGGTGCTGCTCATCCACGACCACGAGACCGAGACGGGGCAGCTCCACCCCCTCCTGGATGAGGGCGTGGGTTCCCACGACGATCTGTGGCTCCCCGGATGCCAGGGCAGCCAGGCGATCCCGGCGCTCCACCGTGGACATTCCACCCGTGAGCAACCGCACCTTCACGCCCACCGGCCGGGTCAGCTCGGTCAACGACCGGGCGTGCTGCTCGGCCAGAAGCTCCGTGGGTGCCATGAGCGCGGCCTGACGGCCTTCCTCCACGGCCAGCAGCATGGCGAAGAGGGCCACCACCGTCTTCCCCGAACCCACGTCCCCCTGGAGAAGGCGGTTCATCCGCCGCGCGGAGGTCATGTCCGCGAAGATCTCCCGGAGGGCCCGGGCCTGGGCCTCCGTGAGGCGGAAGGGAAGGTGCTCGTGAAGGGGACGGATGAGGGCGTTGGTGCGAGTGAAGCGGATCCCCGGCTCCGCCTCCGCCCCGCGGTGGCGGGCCAGCGCCTGGACCAACTGGAGGAAGAAGAGCTCGTCCCACGCCAGGCGCCGTCGACCTTCCTCCACCTCCTGCATGCGGCTGGGCCGGTGAAGCCGCTCCAGCGCACCCCGGAGAGATGGGAGCCCGAGGCTCTCCAACTCGTCCGCCCCCAGGTACTCCTCCTCGGCCACCGCCTTCAGGAGCTCGTCCAGGTTTCGCCGTACGATGCCCCGAAGGACCCACTGGGGAACGGACTCCCCGGCGGGATAGGTGGTGAAGATGATCCCCTCCCCCAGCTCGGGAGAGGGCACCGTATCGTCGTCCCGGCCCAAGAGGGTGAACTCCCGGGGCTGTAGTTGCCGACCGTGAAAGAACTTCACGGGCCCAGCAGCCAGGATCCGGTCCCCTTCGCGAATCTTTCGTGCCAGCCAGGGCTGGCCCGGCCACGAAGCGGTGATCATCCCGGACACATCCTCCAGCACCGCCTGGAAGATCCGGAGCCCCGCACGGGTGGGGATGACCCCGGCGCTTCGAACCCGCCCCACCACAGACGCCTCCATCCCCACCTCCAGCCGCCCGATGGGCGTCAGGGTGGAAGCGTCATCGTAGCGCCGAGGGACGTGATAGAGGAGGTCCCGTGCGGTGACAATGGCCAATCGGCCCAGCGCCTCGGCTCGGACCGGTCCCACCCCTTTCACGAACTGGATGGGCCGATCCAGGGCCGACAGGGTCATCCCTGGAAGACGCCCTCGACGAAGGCCTCGGGATCGAAGGCGTCGAGGTCCTCCACCCCTTCCCCCGTCCCCACGAGCTTCACGGGGATCCCGTACTCCTCCGCCAAGGCCACCACGATCCCGCCGCGCCCGGTGGAGTCCGCCTTGGCCAGAACGATCCCCGTCAGGTCCACGTTCTCCCCGAAGGAGCGCACCTGGGCCATGGCGTTCTGGCCCACGGTGGCGTCCAGGACGATGAGGGTCTCGTGGGGAGCCCCCTCTACCTTCTTCCGGATGACCCGGTCCACCTTCACCAGCTCCTCCATGAGGTTCCGGTGCGTGTGGAGACGACCCGCGGTGTCCACGATGACGATATCCGTCCCACGGGCCCGAGCTGCCTCCAAGGCATCATAGGCCACCGCCGCTGGATCCCCCCCATCCCGTCCACCCACGAATTCGGCACCTACCCGCTCGGACCAGATCCGGAGCTTTTCCACGGCCCCGGCCCGAAAGGTGTCCGCGCCGGCCAGGAGAACGGATTTCCCGTCCTCCCGAAGTCG
>SKZC01000088.1 GCA_007127575.1 Gemmatimonadota bacterium | reverse complement strand
GTGACGACCGACGGGGTCGCCATCCTCAACGAGGATGGCGAGGAAGTGGGCCGGGTGGGAGAGGAATTCAGCCTCGGAGGCGGGATCGTGCCCGAGCTGCTCGGATCCAGCCAGGAGGACCGAGGGCTGGCGGAGGAGATCTGCCCCGGCAATTACCTCATCGTCGCCCCGTCCCGGGCGGAGCGAGGTTCGGAGTGCTGGCCAGTACGTTGCCCCACACACCCGGAAGCGCTTAAGGTCGGCTGACGCATTCGGACCGCTCGAACCGGAGGCCCTCCATGCTCGAGGTGGTCTGGGAGATGGCCTTTCTTCCGGACGGGCGACTCCTGGTGACGGAGAGGGCCGGCAGGGTGCGGCTGGTCACCCCCGACGGGGAGCTGCAGGACGAGCCGTGGGCCGCTCCGGACAACGTGTTTCACAGTGGCGGAGGGGGAGTCATGGGACTCGCTCTCCACCCGCGCTTCCCCGAGGAGCCCTGGGTCTACGTGATGTACACGTTGGACACGCCGGACGGGGAGGTGCCGGACGACAACCCGTGGCCCGGAAACCCGGTCTGGGCTTACGGACTGCGCAACGCGCAGGGGCTCGCGTTTCATGCGGGCACGGGCACGCTCTTCGTCGCGGATCACGGCCCCCAGGCCCGGGACCAGATCCATATCGTGGAGGGCGGCCGCAACTACGGATGGCCGCGGGTGCTGGGAGCGGCCGGAATGGACGATTACGAGGACCCTCTTCTCGAGTGGATCCCCGCAGCGCCCCCCGGGGACCT
Organism: Gemmatimonadota bacterium; assembly: GCA_007127575.1. Lineage (GTDB taxonomy): Bacteria > Gemmatimonadota > Gemmatimonadetes > Longimicrobiales > Gaopeijiaceae > SKZC01. The sequence continues at coordinate 9,793 of SKZC01000088.1, read as the reverse complement.
GACGTTCTACAATCCGGCGGAAGGGGTCGGGGGGGTCCGATCTTCGCGGCGACCTCTTCTTCAGCACCCTTCCCTCCCAGGCGCTGATCCGCATCCGGTTCCAGGATCCGGCCAACCCCCGCCGCGTGAGCGCCTTGGAGCGGACGGGAGTGGTGGCCCGTAGGGATCTGCTTCGTTGACGGGAGCGCAGCGGGGCGGTATTAAGGGTCATTCTTCCTCGGTACGGGAAGGAGTACGCCTACATTCTCCTCTTGCTGGAGGTCGGCCATGGCTCACCACGGAAAGACCCGCCTCACGTATGTCATCGTATCTCCCCCGGAGCTGGTGGCGGAAGGCGACCGCATCTTTCGAAGCCACGCCGAGTGGATGGAGTCGACCCATCACCGGGATGGCGAGAAGGCGCTCCTGACCTACGATGTCTCTAAGTCCCCGGAACTCTCGAACCCGTTCGACCCCGGCTCCGAGCCCACCGGAAACACCTGCTTCATTCTGAACGAGATCTACGAGTCGGACGCGGGGGTGAGCGACCACTTCCAGCAGGCCACGGATAGCTGGAGCGACTTTCCAGCCCTCGGGGAGTGGCTGGGGAAGTGCAAGGTGAGCGGTGCTCCGGTGGCGAAGATCTTCAACTCCCTTTGGTAGGACGGTAGGCGGCGGGCCTCACCCGGAACGGGTCGGAGCGGAAGGTCCTTCAGCGGAGGGCGGCCGGGTGCGGCGGATCACCACCCGTCGAGGATCACGCCTTGCTTCACCCGCAACCGGATCTCCTGTGTGGCTCTGAAGTCGTCCAACGGGTTCCGATCCAGAACCAGAAAGCTCGCCTCGTAGCCAGGAGCCAGGTGCCCAATCCGACGAAAGGGGAAGATCGCACGGGGCGTATCCTCGGCCCAGGCCCTCAGTAACTCGAGATTGCTGAAGACGTCCAGGTCAAGCAGCTGGAACGCTTCATCCACGCCCACCGATCCGTAGCCGTCACTACCGATGGCCAGAATCACTCCATGATCCCTTAGCAAGGACAGGTTGTGGCGGAACACTCCCCGGGCACGTTTCGCCGTGGCCTCGTCGCCCAGGAGATGGAAGTCCCCGAGGGTGGTGACCACCACGACCCCCTGTTCTGCCGCGCGTACGGCATCCCTCTCCTCTAGGTGAAAGCTCTCGATATCCGGGAACCGGTTCTCCTCGTTCCCTCTGAAGCCGGGCAGGTGATTGATCTCGTCCACACCGGCCTCCAGGGCGGTCCGAAAGTCATGAGCCGTTTCTACGTGCACAGACACCGGCAGCCCCACCGCATGCGCCCGCCGCGTGAGCTCCCGTAGGAGATTCGGATCGAGGCCACGCCAACCGACGAAGGCGTCGTTTTGCGCGCGAGCCTCGAGCTCTTCCGAGTACAATAGATAGGCTTTTACGAAGTCCGGACGGTTCGCCAAAAACCCCGCCCACTTCCGATCCAGGTCCCCCTCGTCCGCCAACTCGTAGTAGAACGCTCCTTCCCCATCGGCATCCGACCAGGTGCCACGCTCAACGTTGCGCTGAACGACGGAAATCGGATGGCCTCCGGGACCGGTGAATCCACCAAAGGCGAAGGACACGTCGATGCTCTCCGGCAGGTTGACCCGACCGCGCAACGCATGGACCGCCCGAGGGAGAACGTTCGGATTCTTCACATAGAACACACCTCCCTCGAGGTACCGATGGATCAAGTCGGGAAGGGCGGGCCCGTCTTCAACGTTATGGTTGTGCGCCTCCCCGTACGGTGGGACGACCCATCCGCCTGCCAGATCCACAACGGAGTCCACCTGGGCTGGCCGATGGGTTACGAGCGTCCCGTACTCCACGTAAAAGGTCACCTCTGTGAAGCGGGTACCATCGAACCACCGTCCATTCTGGAACTCATAGACGGGCGCCGCTGGATGCGGTGTCTGGAATTCGCCTTCCACGGGTCCGGGATACAACACCACCAAAGAGGAGAGTCCCGTGATGGTGTAAAGAGCGAAGCGATGCATGTGTCTCTGGCTCCGTTCGAGGCGACCCTGCACGGGGCGCGCCTACGTCGTAGAGGACGGCCCGGCCGTCCGGCGACTCGACGTAGTACCCGGATTCCTTCCGGAGCCTTCCCAGTATGAGGTCAAAACAGGAGGTCGAGTGACTGCGACCGAGCCCGGAGCGCCGGCATGATGGCCGTGCTATAGAACTCGCCGTGGGGCTTCCTCGTCGCCCGGGATCGCAGGAGCTGGTCGAACTGCTTCAGAGCTTGGGCCTTGATGGAGGCGGGCCTCTTCACGTCGAAGCTTGTCCTATCGGCACGTTTCACCCGGGTCTCCCATCCGCACGGACGGCGCTTCAGATAGGTGTGGAGCCACTCCACGAGGATGGAGATGGACCGGAGGGTGACCATGTTGTAGCACTCGGAGAACGCTTTCGCCTGATTGATGCTCTTCTCGTGCATCATAGGATGCTTTCCCCCATAGAGCTTGGCCTGGGTCAGACGCTCTTCCCCGTCCTCGTCCTTGGTGTAGGACATCAGCTTCCTCCACGTGTACCGCTTGGGCGTGGTGCGGCCATAGTGGACGTTGGCCTCCATGAGATCCAACATCATGATGCCCAGGGGGAGCATCAGCGGGAGGCGGGCCACCTCGGAGATGAACATGGCTCCCAGCGAGTTCGGGAGCTCGATCAGGTCACGAGACACTTTGGCCTTTCCCTTCATGACCCGCCGTGCCAGGGCGGCGACCTCTTGGTCACGGCCGTCCGCTCGGAGACGGTCGCACTTGATCTCGTAGATCGTGCGATTGGACCGGTCCTGGGGCCCATCGAAGATGAGTAGGTTTCCTCGCGGGCTCACCTCGCGGGCGACTGCCAGGGGATGGCGGATGGGATCGACGACGGCGGTAATGTAGTTGTTGAAGTCGCCCTCCGACGGATTCCTCTCCAGGAGGACGCCACCCACTTCGTACATTCCGGTGTTGAAGCCGGTGCCGACCTGCTGCGCCGCGGCACCGCGCCACTGCTCGATGGTCTTCATCTTCCACGGTGTCTCGACGGAACCCGGCGCATGTGGATAGCAGGGAAAGGCCTCCGGCTCCTTGAGATCTGGACCCAGGCCCCCGTCGGCAAGGGGGGCGTTGAGTTGCCGGAGCAACCAGACGACGTGCTCAGGCTCCCAATCGGCCCATTTCTCGGTCCCGATCCTACGAAACACGAGCCCGGTCTTCACGGGTGTCCCCCTCCGGTGAAAGGCTGTCCAAGACGCTAAATCCGAGATGGAGTCCGTCCCTCGGCGCGGTGCCTGGTCCAGGGCCGCACCCCCGGCCGGCATTCCTCCAACAGATAGCTTGGGAAGGCCTGAAAAACCATGAGTCTGACTTCTTCCGGCGGGGTGGTCTTTCTTTTTCTGACCGTATTTGCTCGGTGGGCGGGCGCCGGCTCCGGCACAGAACACCTGGATCCGTGGGGTCTTTCTCGGAATGGACCGGGTCGAGGCCCGGCGGGCACCGACGGCGCTCTCCCCACCTGCCCCGCCACGACATCGGCCATAAGCAAATGGACGCCCGCTACCGGGAGCAAAACGTACCCTACGCCACCGACACCGTCGTGCCGATGTCTTCGGCTCGCGCATCGCTCCGTGCCTGGCGCATGGGTCCCACCAGCAAAGCGCCTTGCGAGGTCCCATTCGGTCCCGTCATTCTGTCGAACCTTCGACCCGCAAGGAGAGCCGACGTGTCCGAGGACCTTGAGATCCACGAGAGCCCAGCCGAGCCTGCGGCGGTGATCCATCTGACGATCCCCCGCGCCGAGATGAAGGCCGCCTTCCCCAGAGCCATCCACGAGATCCTCGACACACTCGAAACCCAGGGGATGGCCCCCGCCGGCCCTCCGTACGCCCGACACTTTCGGTTCGACCCCGACACCTTCGATTTCGAGCTGGGGTTCCCCACGGAGGGCTCGGTGGAACCCAGCGGAAGAGTCGAGGCCGGGGAGCTACCGGCCGCCCGCGTCGTGCGGACGATCCATCGGGGCGCGTACGACGGCCTTCCCGCCGCATGGGAGGCCTTTCACAAGCAGGTCCAGGCCGGCGGGTTCCCGGTGGGAGAAGAGTTCCGGGAGCGGTACGTGGTGGGTCCCGAGTCCGGACCCGATCCGGAGCAGTGGCGCACGGAGCTAAGCTGGGTCCTCTCCTGAGCGCCGCCTGGAGCCCGTCGCCTCAGGGAGCAGCAGATGGCCGAGGTGTTCGCGGACATCGACATCAGTGGAGAAGCGGCGCTTCCGGCACGACGAGGATGTCCACGACGACGAGGCGGACCTGAAGGTGCCTAAGGACCCCGAGGTAACCGAGTCGTCCGTACCTACCCTTCGCACTCTTGCCATGGAGACCTGGCAGGAGGTGACCAACCTGGACTCCAGGGGCTGGCGAACGCTGAAGGGACTTGCGCTGCCCGGCCGTCTGGCAAAGGGCTGGGTCCAGGGGAACCGGGATGAGGGGTACCCGCCCATTCGCGTCTATCTGGTGGCAAGCGCCCTGTTCTTCTTGCTGGGGACGCATCCGTCGCTGGCCGCCCTCACCGAAGCCTCGGTGCGAGAATTCGTTCTGGATGAGGCGGTGTCCGGACTCAGCGCTCCCGCCCTGCGGTCCACCATCGTGCGTATTCCGACGGAAGAGGGCCACCTGTTCCGAGGATGTGGGCCGGCCATTCCGACAGATGTGGGCCACCCTCGCGCAGGAGCTGAAGTCGACGCTGGATAATCGTCCACTCACACCGTCAGTTCTCTTCCTTCCGTTCCACACGAACCGGGAGGGGAAATGGCGGCGAGGAGGTTGTCCATGCGTAATATCAAGGAGGTTCTTCGGCTCGAGGCCGAGGGTTTCTCGTCCCGGGAGATCGCACGCAGCCTGAAGCTGGGCCGAACGACGGTCCAGAGATACCGGGGTCGCGCGGCCCGAGCAGGGCTGTCGTGGCCTCTGCCGCCGGAACTGACGGAAAGCGAACTCGAGGCCCGGCTCTTTCCCCCACCCCCGCCGGCAGGCACGCCTCGCGGGGTGCCGGACTGGAAGCACATTGCCAAGGAGCTCAGGCGGCCGGGGGTCACCCTCCAGCTCCTGTGGCTCGAGTACAAGGCGGTCCACCCCGAAGGCTGCCAGTATTCCCGGTTCTGTGACCTCTTCCGCGAGTGGAAGGGCTCGCTGGATCCCGTGCTCCGCCAGGAGCATCGTGCGGGGGAGAAGGCGTTCGTCGACTACGCGGGCCAGACGGTGCCGGTGGTGGATCGGGAGACCGGCGAGGTCCTGGAGGCCCAGGTCTTCGTGGGCGTGCTGGGGGCGAGCAACCTCACGTTCGCCGAGGCGACGGCAAGCCAGAGCCTGCCCGACTGGATCGGCTCGCACGTCCGCATGTTCGACTCCTTCGGTGGGGTGCCCGAGCTCATCGTCCCCGACAACCTCGGCTCCGGGGTCACGAAGGCGTGCCGCTACGAGCCCGACGTAAACCCGACCTACCACGAGCTAGCCACCCACTACGGGACGGCGGTATTGCCCACGAGGCCCGCCGCTCCCCGCGACAAGGCGAAGGCGGAGACGGGGGTTCAGATCGCGGAGCGGTGGATCCTGGCGCCCCTTCGCAACCACACGTTCTTCAGCCTGGCTGAGCTCAACCGTGAGATCCGCCGCCTCCTCGAAGAACTCAACGACCGGCCTTTCCAGAAGTTGGATGGCACCCGGCGCTCGCTGTTCGAGAGCGTGGAGCGAAGGGTCCTGAAGCCCCTGGCCACCCCGCGCTACGAGTACGCCGAGTGGAAGACGGCCCGGGTCAACATCGACTACCACATCTCCGTGGACAACCACTTCTACAGCGTCCCTCACCGCCTCGTCCGCAAGCAGGTGGAGGTCCGCCTGTCGGCCTCCACCGTCGAGGTCCTCTACGACGGGAAGCGGGTGGCCGCCCACGCCCGCAGCCGCCGTGGGGGTCGCTTCACTACCGATCCGGCGCACCGGCCGAAGGCCCACCGGGAACACCTGGCCTGGCCCCCATCCCGGTTAATCCGCTGGGCCGATAAGACCGGGCCCCGTACCGCTGCGGTCGTCACCCGCATCCTGGAGAGCAAACCGCATCCGGAGCAGGGCTACCGTCCCTGCCTCGGGCTCCTGCGTCTGGGCGACCGCTACACCCCCGAGCGGCCTGAAGCCGCCTGCCACCGGGCCCTCGAGATCGGGGGCGCATCCTACCGATCCATCAAGTCCATCCTGGAGCACGACCTGGACCGCCTGCCGCTGGAGGAGCAGGCCACCCTCGACCTGCCCCAGGAGCATGAGAACGTCCGCGGCGCCGACTACTACTCCACCTGGAACTGAGGAAGACCACCATGCTTCTCGAACAGACCCTCATCCGACTGCGCGAACTCCGCCTCGACGGCATGGCTTCCGCTTTGGAGGAACAGCAGGGGGTGCCGGACGTCGAAGGCCTGTCCTTCGATGACCGCCTCGGCCTTCTCATCGAGCGCGAGGCGACGGTGCGCGAGGACCGGCGCCTCACCCGGCTCCTCGCAGAGCTCGCCCTCGCTCGCGCCGACGGCTCCTATCCCAAGCTCCTCGACCGGCTCCAGAAGACCCGGCTCCTCGTCATCGACGACTTCGGTCTCGCTCCCCTCGGCGAGGCTGGCCGCCGGGACCTCCTCGAAGTCCTCGAAGACCGCGTCGGCCGTCAGGCCACCCTCGTCACCAGCCAGCTCCCCCTCGATCACTGGCACGAAGCCATCGGCGACTCCACCTTGGCCGATGCCATCCTCGACCGCATCGTCCACCATGCTCACCGCATCCAGCTCAAAGAAGGCTCCATGCGCAGAAACAAGCCCAAACCCCCGGCGCCCGACACCGAAACCGCCGCGGCATAACTGCCTCCAGCGTCGCTTCGCTCCGATCGGTGGCCCTCATGCCTCGGAATACGTGGCCCGCTTCACTCGGAACAGCTGGCCCTCTTCCCTCGAACTGGGTGGCCCTCTTCGTCGGAATGCGCACGAACCCCGCGGGGACGCGTCAGGGAAAGGTGGTTCTGGCTGAGCATCGAGACATTCAGGACCCCGAACTGGGCGGCCGCTACACTGTGAAGGTGTACGAATCTGAAAAGGGACCAGACGACGAGGGCGGCTGGACGCACCAGGTCGTGCGACTGAAGCCGGACTCCACCGAGCCGGGGTTCGAGCCCATCGTGCTCCGAGGTTTGGACGACGGAGAACTCCGTATCGTAGCTGAGTTGGTCGACGTTCTGCCCTGACGCGCTCGGGTCCTGATGAGTATCCCTCATGTCGAGCAGAAACAGGTGGCCGCCGTCTTGGTTGGACTTCGTGTTCTCCGGGGGTCGTCAGAACAGGTCGTCAGCCCCCCAAAGAATCAGCGGATGGTCGAGGTCTGAGGCGGCCGCCATGAACGACTCCTTGAACCCAGAGGTCGAAGCGAAGAGCATCGGCGCACCGGGCTCAAGAGCCTCCCGAGCCCAACCGCGTCCGCTGTCCGCAAGGCGCTGAAGGTCCGCGATGTGCTTCAGAAGAACGTTCGCGTCAGCCATCTGGTTGCGGATTTTCGCTGAGCCAGTGAGGATCCCCCCGTCCAGGAGGCGCGCCACGACATCAACTTCCGCATCCTGCCGATCCTTGTCCTTGCCGGCCCAACGCCCCCACTCGACTACCGGCGGAAGATTCTTATGCTCCCAGTGCCGGTTATATGCCTGCTGGACGACGTCCTCGAAGACATGTTGCCCCACATACGTCGGGAACACCTGGGGCGCGAGGCGATCCCGCCAGACCACGCCCGCCCCCGCAGTCGCGATCGCCGACTCGTTGGGAAGGACGAGCCCGTAAAACATGCGCAGAGCGGGATCGGCGATCCGATAGTGAAGCGGCTGGTTCCTCGGCTCACCGAAGTTGCGCTCACCTTCAACGAACCCGAGTTGTGCCAGTAGGCTGGTCATGCGGCGGAAACCGCTGTCGAGCGTGACCCCCAAGGCGGACGCGATCTCACCGTTGCTCCGCCGCTTCGTTCCGATCGCTTGCAGGATCCCTTGATACATGGTGTAGTCCCTGAGCCCCTCTTCCTGCGTGAGGACCGTCTCGAGTTGGAGTCTCACGGCCCCGCTCGGCGACAGCACGAGATCAACGATGTTCTCTTCGACCGATCGCTTCGTATCGATCAAGCTCAGGTATTTCGGCACCCCGCCGAAGGCCGCATAGATGCGCAATCGATCGACGGGGTCATAGGCGGACACCATCTGTCCGGCATCATAGTAGTCGAAGGGGAAGAGTTGGTACGACCAGTCGAGCCGTCCGTACAGCGGCGACCCACCGTGCTTGAGCGCTTCCATTGTGCGGATCGCGGAGCCAGATAGGACCAGCAACACACCCCCTGTGCGGCTGATGCGCCCTTCCCACACCGCGTTCAACTCAGATGCCATTTCGAGGAGCCCCGCTTCATCGCTTGCCAGGTACTGGACCTCGTCCAGGACAATGACGATGTCGTCGTCCGGGCGGATTTCCAGGAGGGAGCGGAAGACGGTGCGCCAAGTAGGGTGGTCCTCGGGTCGGAGATCCTGGCCGGTCCATCGGGCGGCTTCGGAGACGAGCACGCGACGGTTGGTCTCCGGGGTGGTGGCTGAAGCGGTGAAGTAGAACGCGCGCCTCTTATCCCAGAGATGGGTTAGCAAATACGTCTTTCCGACCCGCCGCCGTCCATAGAGCAACGCGAGCCGGCGCTGACCGCTCCGGGCAAGTCCCTCGAGAGTGGCCTGTTCTTCTTCCCTGTCGACGATGGCCACTGCCACCTCCATACGTTGCCAAGCGTGCTTGACAACAAGTATGTGTGGCAGCAAGCGCTTGTGTCAACAGTGACACCGCTGGCGCGACGCTGGTCCAGGCAACGCTTCCGTGGCCCACGTCCCCAAGGTCCCCCGCTCGCCTCACCCTCGGTCGGCGCCGCGCCACCATCTGCCTTCCTGCCGAACGCGCCCCCCCCCTCCAGCCGAGGGGCAGCCTCTTGGCACTTCAAGCGATGTTAGGCCAAACGCATCCCGATCGGAGAAGGCGCGGCGGAACGAATCAACCTCGAACCGTTCCGGTGCCCAGGTGCTGGAGGCGCAGATCCAGCCCTTGAACCCAGGAGAAAGCCCGCACTTGCGGATTGGGGTGTTCTTTCAGACGATCTCCCATTCTCTCTCAGACATAAGACCGGATTTCCATCGTCTCTCTATCAGACATTATCGTAAGTGGCACTCGGTTCAGCACTTGAGGTATCCTCGGAAGTTGTGGATCGCGCCGGACGGCGCGGGTGAGTTGAAGGGATGAAAAAAACGGCGTACCCTCCCGCGTGAGGCAACAAGTTCACGCGAAGCCCGGGTTGGCGCCCGGGGGGAGGATACACCGCAATGCTGAAGGTATTGGAGGACGCCGATGGGGGCCAGGGAATCGAGGAGCTGGACGCGCGGGACCTGGATGGACTGGCCCGAGCGGGCGCGAGGCGGATGCTGGCCGAGGCGCTCGAGCTGGAGGTGGCGCAGTACATCGCCCAGCACCAGGGCGAGCAAGACGAGGAGGGCCGTCGACTGGTGGTGCGCAACGGACGAGCGCGGCCCCGGAAGGTGACGACGGGAGCGGGCACGATGCAGGTGACGGCGCCACGGGTGCACGACCGCAGAGAGGGGCGGAAGTTCACGAGCCGGATCCTGCTGCCGTGGATGAGGCGGTCGCCGAACGTGGATGGGACGCTTCCGATCCTGTACCTGCGGGGACTGTCGACGGGGGACTTTCAGCCGGCCTT
>SKZC01000397.1 GCA_007127575.1 Gemmatimonadota bacterium | reverse complement strand
CTCGGACCCCCGGAGGCCCAGGCTCCCACCCTGGGTCGACCCACCCTCACGAACCCCTTGGTGCAGTGGGCGGAGGAAGAGCTGGAGCGCCTGGAGGGCACCGAAGGCGAGCTGAGGTTCTATCTGGGGCTTTCCCTCCTGCTTCCGGTGACCTCCTCCAACGGCGAAGTGAACACGGCGTTCGTGGCGTTCCAGCACCTGGAGAACGAACCCATCCGGAATTGGCTCCGAAGTCAGTGGTCTACGGAGGCACCGGGGCTTGAGCGGCTCCTCGGGGGTTCGTGGCGCCCGCAGGATCCTCGGCGAGTGGCGGCATTGACGCCGGATGAGGATGACGAGGCGGCGGGTATGGTCATCTCGCCCGACCCCCGCTACCGGGCCCGGATACGGGAGATTTGAGACACGTGTGCTCACCCCGGCGGCAGAGGGTTCGTACCTGCACGTTCTGGATCGCTTCGGAAGATCGCTTCCTCAAGATCACTTCCTGAACATCGCTTCCTGGGCATCGCTTCCTGAAGATCACTTCCTGAAGGGAGAGAGGGATGGCAACGAACGGCACCGAAGAGACTCCCCCCACCCCTATCGACATCGGCGGGATCTGCCAGCTCCAGTTCCAGGAGGCGGCCCGGATCCTGGAGCTGGACGAGTCCGTGCAGGACGAGCTCAGGATCCCCTTCCGGGAGTTGTCCGTGCATGTGCCCGTCCTAATGCGAGATGGATCCGTGCGCTCTTTCCAGGGCTTCCGAGTTCAGCACAACGGGGCCCGCGGGCCTACGAAAGGTGGGATCCGCTATCACCCCCATGTGGACCGGGAGGAAGTAGGCGGTCTGGCCGCTCTCATGACCTGGAAGACGGCGCTTCTGGACGTCCCCTTCGGTGGCGCCAAAGGCGGGGTCTCGGTGGATCCCAAGGAGCTGGAGCTCTTCGAGTTGGAGCGACTTACCCGGAAGTTCACCGAACGGGCGGCCCTGGCACTGGGACCCTACCGGGACATCCCGGCGCCGGACATGGGAACGGACGCCCAGGTCATGGCCTGGCTCCTGGACGAGTACAGCAGTAAGCGGGGCTATACACCGGCGGTGGTGACGGGGAAGCCGGTGAGCCTGGGCGGGTCGCTGGGTCGGGATGAGGCTACGGGCCGGGGCGTCATGGTCACCATGCGGGAGGCGGCCCGGGACTTCGGCATCACGTGGGCGGGAGGAAAGGCAGCTATCCAGGGTTTTGGGAATGTGGGAGGGCACCTGGCGGCCCTCCTCGACGAAGAAGAGGTCCAGGTCGTGGCCGTCACCGACGCCGATGGGGGGGTCGTGAACGAGGATGGTCTGGACGTTCCGGCGCTTCTCTCCCATGCCCGCCGCACCGGAACGGTGGCGGAGTTCCCGGAAGCCGACCCCCTGGACGACTACTCGTTCTGGCGAGTCCCCTGCGACTACCTGGTGCCTGCGGCCCTGGGGAGCGTGATCACCAAGGAAGACAACGTCCAGGATCTGGATTGCCGGATGGTGGTGGAGGCCGCCAACGCCCCCACCACCCCCATCGCCGACAAGATCCTTTACGAGCGAGGCGTCCCGGTGATCCCCGACATCCTGGCCAACGCCGGAGGGGTGGTGGTCTCGTACTTCGAGTGGACCCAGAACCTTCAGCAGATGAGCTGGGAGCTGGAGGAGGTCCGCCAGAGGTTGGAAAAGAAGATGAAAGCCGCGTACCAGGACGTGGTGACATTGGCCCGGAAGCGGGAGGTCCCCCTCCGGACCGCAGCCTACACCATCGCCGTGGAGCGGGTGGCGGAGGCAGAAGCGCTTCGAGGCCACTGACGGGAGGGAGAGAGGGCAGGGGAGGGAGAGGGGAGGAGGGGCACCGAATCCAGGACCTTCCCAGGAATTTTCCGCGAGGCGTGGTGAGGCGCGGAGGGACGGGCGAGGGATGAGCTGTTTTCGCAAGAAGGAGCGCTTCGCCATCCCAGCCGTCTCCAGCCCTCCCACCCCGACCCGGGCTCCGCCCCGGCGCCGTTTCCGCGGAAGCCCATTTTCCCACGTCCCAGCTTCCTCCCCGACCGGGATTCCCCCGACCGGTCCTTCGCCCCCTCGCGCGGTCCCCCTGACCGGGTCTTACCCCTCTCGTGATGTTCCCTCAATCGGATTTCCCCCCCCGTCCCAAATTCCCATGTCGGAGGCCCTTCAGGCCCTTGACGGATTTTGGGCCGCGGAATGGAGGCGGTCCGGGATGTCCCGCTAGCGTGGCCCTCGTCTCCCCTGCCGGGCTCTCTGGAGGCCGATCTGGCCTGGAGCCTCCCGCCAAGCCCTGAAAAGTTCAGTTCGTTCTTCCTGTGGGAATCTGAGGACCCGAAGAAATCCCGATTAGATTCAGGGTGTGCGCGTTGGAGGGGTGGGTGCGGTCGGGGAGGGCCGCGTCGCTTCCCTCGCTCCCACCACCGCTTCGGATTTTGATTCCCGCAGAACCAGGAGGCCGCCAATGATCCGCTTCCCCCACCTTCCGCTCCCCGAGGGACCCGAGCCCGACGACGGGCGCGATTCCGAGCACGGGCCAAACCCCGGGGGCGGGCGCGACCCCAGGAATGGACGCGACCCGGAGCACGGGCCCGATTCCGAGGCTGGGTGGGGTGCCCACCCCGATCGTGGGCCAGACCGCCAGAATGGGCCGGGCAGCCAGGACGGACCGGACCGCCAGGACGCTGATCACAGCCATCCCTCCAGCCAGGAAGCCTCAGCCTCCGTCGCCGTCTCCG
>SKZC01000238.1 GCA_007127575.1 Gemmatimonadota bacterium | reverse complement strand
CGAGGGGAGCCAACGACCGAGGGGGCTCCCTGCCGCCCCAACCGAGCGGCTGATCTCGTGGATGCGCGAAGCGCTCAGGGCCCTTCCCCCGCGAGACCTCCGAGCACTGCGCAGGAGAACCCGAAGGGAGAAGGGGGGTTGCGGCCCTGGATCGTCGTTGGAGCCCCTCACCGATGCGCAAGGCATCGCTTTCGGAGCTCCGCCTGGACCAGGACCGCAAGACCCCTTCTTCGGTGGTCTCTGTACTTCTTCAACGGCCTTCTAAACGTCATTCGCCGGGTTCCAACACCGTGTCTCTTCGGAAACGGTCATCATCGGGCCGGGGATGGTCCCGGTTGAAGTGGAGACCCCGACTCTCCTTCCTCCGCCGAGCGCACTCCACGATGAGTCGGCCCGTGAGAAGGAGGTTCCGGAGCTCCGCCTCCTCCACCGAAGAAGGACCAATCCGGGCCCTGTCGCGTCCGGAAGAAAGGAGTTCGGCAATCCGGTCCGCCGCACGGTCCAGGCCCCGATCCGTACGTACGATCCCCACATCCCTCCACATCAGGTCCCTCAGCTCGTCCTTCTTCCGGGCCATGGCTCCCGCGTCCATGGGCTCAGGACCGGGATCTGCCCCAGTGGCCCGTTCCGGAAGGTCCTGGGCCGACCCCCGTCCTTTCCCAGCCCCCCAGCCCTCATTTTGCGACGACGGCGGAGCTTCCCCTTTCCCCAGCACCGACTGAGCCGCCCGGTGGCTGAACACCACCGCTTCCAGGAGGGAGTTGGAGGCCAATCGGTTGGCTCCGTGGATACCGGTACACGTCACCTCTCCCGCTGCCAGGAGACCCGGGAGGCTCGTCCGCCCCCATGCGTCGGTAACGACCCCACCACAGACGTAGTGGGCCGCCGGCACCACCGGAATTCCGTCCCGGTACGGGTCTACCCCGCGGGCCGCCAGTCCCTCCGAGGCCCCGGGGAATCGGTCCCGGAATACGGCCTCGGGAATGGTGGACACGTCCAGGACCACATGGGGGTCCTCGGTTTCCAGGAGTTCCTGGTGAATGGCCCGGGCCACCACATCCCGGGGTGCCAACGAACCCTGCCGGTCGTGGCCATCTAGGAACCGGGCGCCGTCCAGCCGACGGAGCACTGCGCCCTCCCCACGAATCGCCTCCGACAGGAGGAATGCAGGGTTTTCCGTAGGGAAGAGGGCTGTGGGATGGAACTGGATGAACTCCATGTTGGCCACCCGGGCCCCGGCCCGGTACGCCATGGCCACACCGTCGCCGGTGGCTATCGCCGGATTCGTGGTGTGCCGGTAGACCTGGCCACAGCCGCCAGTGGCCAGGAAGGTAAGAGGTGCTTCCAATCGCACCTGCTTCCCCTTGCGATGGTCCAGAGCCAAGGCTCCTGAACAGAAGCGCTCTTCGCGAGAACCCGACCCTTGCAGAAGGAAGTCCACCGCCAGGAGGTGCTCCACTACCTCGACCCGGGGGGCCTCCTCCACCGCCTGAAGGAGGGCTCGCTCGATCTCCCGGCCGGTCCGGTCACCTGCATGGACGATTCGTCTTCTGGAATGCCCTCCCTCCATCCCCAGGGCGAGCCCTTCCTTTTCCCGGCGGAACCGGACCCCCCAGTCCATGAGCTCCCGTACTCGCTGCGGCCCTTCTCGGACCACCATCTCAGCGATGTCCGGATGGCTCAGCCCGCATCCTGCCGCCAGGGTATCCGCCAAGTGAAGGTCGGGCTCGTCATCGGGTCCCATCCCCGCGGCGATCCCACCGCGGGCGAAGTTGGTGTTGGACTCCGCACGGGCCTTCTTCGTCACCAAAAGGACGTCTCGCTCCTGGGCCACCTTCAGGGCGAAAGTCAGACCGGCGATTCCGCTCCCGATGACCAGGACGTCTGCGCTTCGGGTCACCGCCCGATCCGGTATCCGGCCGGTGGGACCTTCCCCAGCAGGTGGGTCACGAAATAGTCCCACGTGATGCGGACGTTGTAGGCCTCCCCTGCATATCCGTGGCCTCGATTGGGGAAGACCATGAGATCGAAATCCTTGTTGTGTTCGATGAGGGCATCCACCAGAAGGAGGGTGGTGTTGGGATGCACGTTGGAGTCCATGGTTCCGTAGCTCAGGAGGAGCCTCCCTTCCAGCTCCCGGGCAAGGAGGTGGTTCGCCTGACCTTCATAGCTGTCCCTCCCGTCATCATCGACGGTGAGAGGACCCTGCCACCGCTCTCCCCAATAGTCGGTGTATCCCCGGTTGTCGTGGTTACCTGCACTGGCTACTCCCACCTTGAAGAACTCCGGGTAGCGAAGGAGAGCGGCGGCCGTGGCGAATCCGCCCCCAGAGTGCCCGAAGATACCCACCCGGTCCAGGTCGATCCAATCGTAGCGATCCGCCAGTTGCTCCACCGCTCCCTTTTGCTCTTCCAGGCCGTTGTCTCCCATATCACCGTAATAGAAGCCGTGAAAGGACTTGGAGCGGAACGGCGTCCCCGGGGCATCCACCTGAACCACCACGAACCCGAGCTCCGCCAGGGCGTGGGCGTTGCCTCGAGGGCTCACATCGAAGCCCCAACTCCCAATGCTTCCGCTCTGCGGGCCGGGATAGATGGAGACCACCACTGGATACTGCCTCTCCTCATCAAAGTCCGACGGCTTGTAGAGGAGGCCATGAACGGGGGTCACACCATCCCGCGCCCGGGCCGTGAAAGGGGTGGGAGGGCTCCAACCCAGTTCGGTCAGTTCCTGGATCTCCGCCTCCTCCACCTCCACCACCAGCTCCCCGTCCCCTGAGGTTCGCACAACGGTCACCGGGGGGTCCGAGGGGGTGGACCGGGCGGTGACGAAGTAGTCGCCCGAGGGGGAAAGCTCCACAGTGTGGTGCGCATCCTCCGGGGTCAGGAGTCTGAGCCCCTCCCCGTCCAGGCTCACCGAGTAGAGATGGTGGAAGTACGGGTTTCGGCCGGCCTCCCGCCCCACACCAGTGAAGAGGAGCGTCCCACCGGCCTCGTCCACCCGAAGGAGATCCACCACGTTCCAGTCTCCCCCGGTGATGCGGTTCACAAGCTCTCCCGTCTCCAGGTCGTAGCGGAAGAGGTGACCCCACCCATCCCGCTCGCTGAACCAGAGGAACTCCCCTCGTTCGTGGAGGACTCGCCAGTTCGGAACCCCTCCCGACCGGATGTTCGTGAGGAAAAACTCAGGATGGCTTTCCTCGAAGAGCTCCCGTACTTCCCCGGTGTAGGGGTCCGCCAGCCGCAACCGGACGGTCCGGTAGTCCCGGGACGTGGACGCGAAGGCCAACGTCTCACTGTCCGGGCTCCACTCCACGTCGGCCCACACCGGGCCCCGAGTAAGACCGCAGCAACTGGAGGTGCGCTGGTAGTCGGGCTCTGCGTCCAGGGACACCACCCTGGGCCCATCCAGGTGGACCACCACCCGCTCATGCATGGGTAGAATGGAGTCACCGGGAACGGCGTATGGCCACGAGTGGACGCGGGGACGAGGCTCGGCCATCTCCAGGAGGTGCATCTCCTCCACGCCTCGTTCATCCAGGCGGTAGGTGGCGATCTTCCGAGAGTCCGGGGACCAGACCAGAACCGGTGTGTCCGTGCGACGCCAGCCTTGGGAGTCGGCGGCGTAGCCGTACCGCTCCTCCCCGTCCTCGGTGAGCTGCCGATCCTCTCCCGTCTCCAGGTCCCGAATCCAGAGGTCGTGCTCCCGGATGAAGGCCGCGTATTGCCCATCAGGAGAGGCAATGGAATTAGGCACGGAAGGATGGGGCTCCATGGGGCCCTCGCAGAGCTCCTCCTCCAGGTGGCAGCGCCACCGCTCGTCCTCCCCGTTCTCCTGGATAACGAACTCCACCGCGGTGTCGTCCTCTACGAAGCGGAAGGTGGAGAAGGGAAGGTCGTAGGGCTCGAAGTCGTTGTCCGAGGCCCTGGAAAGCGCAGCGGCAAGGGCCACGTGATCGAAGGCTCGGTTTCGGACCCCCGCCTCCGGGTCCACCAACACGAACTCGTGTCCCTCCTGGAACCGATTTCGATACCAGAACCGATCCCCTTCGTCGATCCAAGCCGGAGAGACCTGGGCTCCAAATACACGCTGGGAGGCGTTCTGGCCCAGGAACGCCTCTGCCCGGGCATAGTCGGCTGAAGTGAGGCGTTCTGCCTCCCCCACTCCCTGGGCCACCGCCCCTGCGGGGATGACGAGCGCCAAAAGGGAAAGGACGAGAAGGGCACGGAAGGGGCGTGTGTCGCTCATTCGGGAGTCCTCGTGTCTCAGGCGTTCACCTGGGCCGGCCCGGATCCACGTCGTCCAGGGGGTCGGGGGTCCGGGATGACCGGAAGGGTTCGAAAAAAGGATGGAGGGGGGAGGCCGGAGGGACAAGCACCCCGACCGGAGCTCATGCCACCCGGGGGGGCGGAGCCCTCAACTGGCCCTGGCCTCGACGCGTCCGGGGTGAACCGTATATTCCGCCGTCGGTCGATGGATACCTTGTTTTCGGGGGGCGCCCAGCCCCCCCTCGAAGCGCCCCGGGTGCTCGGGCGCGAGACGGAGTGGCTCATGACCCGATATTCTGCACGCGGACAACGGCTGCGCCCCCCCGAGATCACCGGCCTCATGAAGACGGCTTTGGACAATCCGGAGCTTCTTTCCCTCGCCGCCGGTTTCACGGACACGGAGTCTCTGCCGGCGGGGCCGGTTTCCCGGATCGTCCAGGACCTCACGGAGCGCCAGGGGCCGCCCGAGCATCTCCAGTATGGAACCAACCAGGGCCGACCCGGACTGCGTCGGCTCCTTTCCCACCGCCTGGAGGAGTGGGACGGGTGCCGAAGGGACTCCATGCACCCGGACCGCATCTTCATCACCAACGGCTCCCAGCAGGGGCTGGCCTTGGCCTCGGAAGTCCTCTGCGACGCCGGGGACATCGTACTGGTGGAGCAACCCACGTACTTCGTGTACCTGGATGTCGCCCGGTCCTTGGGGTTGGACCTCCGTCCGCTCCCCACCGATCCAGGGTCCGGAAAGCTGGACCCGCAGGCTCTGACATCGCTCCTGGCGAACCTCCGCACGGAGGGGGAGTCGGAGCGGCTCAAGGCCGTCTACCTGGTAAGCTACTTCTCCAACCCCTCCAGCCGCTCCATGAGCCGGGAGGACAAGGCGATCCTCGCAGAGGCCCTCCAGGAGGCGAAGCTCACCCCCGTCATTCTGGAGGACGCCGCCTACCGGGACCTCTACTTTCACACCTCTCCCACGGCTCCCAGCGTCCTATCCCTCCCGGAGTACGAACCTTTCCCCCGACTCTACTTCGGAACCCTCACGAAGCCCTTCGCCACCGGCCTGAAAGTGGGGTACGCCTGTAGCTCCGACGAGGAGCTCCGGGACCGGATCCTTTACCTCAAGGGAGCTCACGACTTCGGCACCGCCAACTTCAACCAGGCGGTGCTGGAGGTGGCGCTGCAGTCTGGAGAGCTGGACGCGCACCTGGGAGGCCTCCGGGACCGGTATCGATGCAAGATGAAGGTCCTCCATGCGGCGCTCCGGAACGAAGGGCTTCCGGAGGCCGGATGGGCTTGGGAGGAGCCCGAGGGGGGTCTTTACCTGTGGCTACAGGCGCCTCCAGGGGTGGATACGGCCATGGGTTCCCCATTCTGGGCCGCCGCCTTGGACGCCGGGGTGCTGTACGTCCCGGGAGACCTCTGTTTTCCAACTCCCACGGACACCTGCTTCGTACGGCTGAGCTTCGGAGTCCTGCAGGAAGAGGGCCTCCAGGAGGCAGCGCGACGATTCGGGGAGGCCGCGCGTGCGGTCGTTCGAGGGTAGGAGGGGAACGAGCAACCTTCTGTCATGGGGTGTGCCAGTCCTCCCACCGAGGGGCAGCGGGGTCCCTCTTTGGCTCACCCGAAATTCCTGGCCTCAGGTGGAGATTCCCGGAGGAAGCTCAGATAACGAAAAGGGTCGGTGCCCGCCGGGTCAGTGCCCATGGCTGCCGAAGAGGCATGAGCTTGCTCAGCCTGACCCGGCCCCTCCTCCGCCCCTCGCTCCGGAAAATATTCCAGAGGATCGGGAAGGTGAGGGGCCAGCTTACCCCGGAGTGCCCGGATCCGATGTGCGATAACGTTGAGTGTGGCTCCATCCTTCTGAAGTCGCCCTTGGACGACCAGAAAAGGCTCCATTCGTACTTCCGTCCTGTACTGTTCGTAAACCTTCGGTTTCACGATGACGTTCACCGGACCCTCTTCGTCTTCCATGAGGACAAAAACATGCCCTTTTGCGGTCTGGGGACGCTGGCGGGCCACCACGACGCCTGCCAACTCCACGGTTGCGCCCTGGGGTCGGTGAGGAAGCTCACCAGAGGTGACGGTAGACTTCGGCAACCGGTTCCGCACCAGAGAGAGGGGATGGAGCTCGGTAGAGAAATGGAGAAGGCGATACTCGGCCACAAGCCGCTCCTCCGCTCCGGGGTTGGAGAACGAAAGGGAGGAGTACGGTTCCGAAAGTCCCAGGTGTAGCTGAGGATCGTCTTGCCGGCCGGCGGCTCGTCTTTCCCGTTCTTCCTCCGGTCCCAACCAGAGCCCGGTTTGCCATAGGAGCTCCCGCCGGGTGAGTCCCAGTCCATCCATCCCACCCACCCAGATCAGGTTCTCCACGGCCGGGCGTTTCAGAGCTGCGGGGGTTCGCCGGAGAAAGTCCACCAGAGAGCGGTAGGAACCGTGGCTCTCCCGTTCCTCCACTACCTGCTGAGCGACCCTCTCTCCCCATCCGCGAACGAATCCCAGCCCTACCCGAAGGTCGCCTCCTTCCGCAGTACAATGGACTCCGCTCCGGTTCACGTCGGGCAAGAAGGTTCGGACTCCGTTTCGCCGGGCATCCCGAGCCAGGGCGTCCAGCGAGTAGAAGCCCATGGGCTGGTTGTTGAAGAGGGCCACGGTGTACTCGGTGGGGAAGTAGTGGCGAAGCCAGGCGGACTGATAGGCCAGGAGCGCAAACGCGGCGGCGTGGGACTTGGGAAAGCCGAACTCGGAGAACGCCACCACCTGACGAAACACCTTCTCCGCCTTGTCTTCTTCCACTCCGCGTTGCCGGGCACCTTCCAGGAAGGCGTCTCGATAGCTCCTCATGGCCTCTTTGGAGCGCTTCCGGCTCATGGCTCTACGCAGTCCCTCGGCCTGCCCGTCGGTGAACCCCGCCAGAGCCCGGCAAACCTGGAGGACCTGGTCCTGGAAGATGATGACGCCCAACGTCTCCTGAAGCGGATCCTGCAAGAGGGGATGATCCACTGGAGGACGGTAGCCCGGGGTGGCTCGCTCTTCTTCCCTTCGACGGACGTAGGGGTTCACGGCCCCTCCTACGATGGGGCCGGGACGGACGATGGCCACCTGAATGGCAAGCTGGGCCAGATTTCGGGGACGCACCCGGCGAAGCATCTGGATCTGGGCTCGACTCTCCACCTGGAACACCCCCACGGTATCCCCGGCGCAAATCCGGTCGTAGATGGCCTCGTCGTGAAGATCAATGCGGGAGAGGTCCGGAGCACCGTTCACTGTGGGGACGGGAGCCCCTTCAGCGGTTCCCCGTTCGGCGATGAGGTCCGTGGCCTCCTCCACCAGGGAGAGCATCCCCAGAGCCAAAAAGTCGATCTTGATGAATCCTGCGTCATCGCAGGAGTCCTTGTCCCACTGACATAGGATGCGCCCCTCCATGGCAGCCGGCTCCAACGGTACCAACTCCACGAGGGGCCGCGAGGAAATGATCATCCCTCCCACGTGCTGGGATAGGTGGCGAGGCAGACCGGCCACCTCTTCCACCAATCCGCTGAACAGTGCCCATAGGGGACTCTCTGCCTTCTTTTCGAATCCAGGGATCCCCACCATCTCCTCCTGGAAGTTTCGGCCGGATCTCCCCTCAGACAGCTTCGCCAGCTTTTCCAACTCTCCGATGGGAAGATCCAGGACTCTTCCCACTTCCCGAACGGCGGAGCGGAGACGGTAGGTGGGGAAGGTGGCTACGAGTCCGGTATGCTCGCTGCCGTACTTTTCATAGACCGCCAGGATGAGCTCCTCACGGATGTCTCGGGGAAAATCCAGATCGATGTCGGGAACCGACTCCAGGGCATCGTTCAGGAAACGCCCCAGAAACAGGTTTGCCTCTACCGGGTCGACATGAGAAAGCCCGATGAGGTAGCAGATGAGAGAGGAGACGGAGGAGCCTCGACCCCGGCCCGGAGGGAGGTTCGAGTGGGCTCGCGGGGCACTTCCACGGACCTGAACCGCCACCTTCCGAGCCAGATCCATAATGTCCCGGTAGACCAGGAAGAAGCCGGCGAGACCGTGGCGTTCCACCAGAACGAGCTCTTCTTCCAGGCGTTCCTCCGCGTCCGTTCTTCGGTGGCGTGCTCTCCGGCGAAGGGTGGAGGAGGGGATCTCGTCGGGAAAGGCCTCGGAGGGGTCCTCCGGGTAGCGTTCTTCCAGCGCCACCCGACAATGTCTCCCCAAGACCTGGATCGCCGCCTCGCCACTCTGGCTCCCTTCAAAGTCGGGAAAGGTGTATCCCAGATCCCGGGTGAGGTCGAATTCTGCACAGCGCTCCGCAATCTCCAGAGTGCTCTCGAGAGCATCCTCCCGACCCCGGAATCGTCGAGCCATGACTCGAGGAGGAGCGAGATAGAATTCCGAGTTGGGACGCCGCAATCCATGGGAAGCGTCCAGGGTGGTTCGGTATCGGATGGCTGTAAGAACGTCTTGAAGGCGGTGGCCCCTTCTTCGATGGTAGTGGACGTTTCCCGTCGCCACGACCGGCAAGTTCATCTGATCCCCTAGCCGACCCAGAACCCGGTTTCGCGCTCCGTCTCCCCTCACTCCGTTCTCCTGGAGCTCGATGAAAAGGTTGTGGGGACCGAACGCCTCCCTGAGACGTCGCACGAACGCCTCTCCGGTAGCCCATGCATCTTCCAACGCGTGAAGAAGAGGGCTTCGGCGGCAGCCCGTGAGAAGGATGATCCCTTCGGTTCGAGAGAGAAGAGAGGAGAGGGGAAGGGCCGGGTCCTCCCGAGGAGCCTTCATGTGCGTTTCGGTGAGGAGGCGGCAGAGGTTCGCATAACCCCTCGGGGTTTCAACCAATAGGGTGAGGTGAAACCGGAGCCCGGTTTCGCCGGGACGGAGGGCGGGAAGAGGGGAATTCGTGTTTCCCGCCTCTCCCGGCAGACCACACTCCTTCACCGTCACTTCGGCTCCTGTGATGGGTTGGATCCCTTCGCTTCGCGCAGCCTGAGCGAACTCCATGGAACCGTACAGCCCATCATGATCCGTGAGAGCCAGAGCCGGATACCCTAGCCCTTTAGCCCGAAGTACGAGCTCCTCCGGGTGAGAGGCTCCGTCTCGGAAGGAGTAGCCGGAGTGGCAGTGGAGCTCGATGTAGGGAGGAGTGTCTCGCATGACCCGAAGATATACCGAATATGCCGGCACCCACAAGCGGCGAAAAAATTCCGCCCCCTGGGAATTCTTACTCTCCGGGATGGAGCTCTCCTCACCCCGGAAGACCTCCGTATCCCTGCCGAACCGCCACGACGCGCAGCACCTCCCCCCTCCGGTTCGAGAACTAGTCCTGGCACGTCCATTGCTCCCATCTCCCAGCATCGTAGATGGCTCGCCCCGCCGGAGCCGACGCGCTCGGCTCTCCAGGCGAGCTCCGCCTGGAGGAGGCTCGAATGCGTCGCACGCTACTCCTTCCGCTTCTTTCCGGACTGCTTTTCGTGGCTGGAGCCCCGGCAGTGGACGGGCAGGTCCGAGGTGGAGTGGTCCTCGACCGGGACGGCCTTCGGTACCTTCACCTGGCCATCGGCGATCACTAGGGCGTGCCCTACGAGAGGGTACGCCGTAGTCATACCCATCACGTCCGGTACGACGAACTGCCGGTGGTATTCCTCTTGGCCCGAGAGGCGGAAGTCTCTCCAGAGACGGTGCTGGCCCTCAGGGCACGAGGCTGGTCCTGGATCGAAGTCACCGTGCACCTCGGAATCGCCCCGACCCTCTTCGTCTCTCACCTCCCTCGCCGTGCGGGGCCGCCGTACGGCCGAGCGCATGGATACTGGCGAAACCGAGGGGCACCCCACGCACATCGCCTGAGCGACCGGGAGGTGGTGGACTTCGTGAACGTTCGCTTTCTCTCCGAATCTCTTCACCACCCCGTCGACCGCATCATCACCTCCCGAGACCGAGGTGCCTCGTACCTGGAAATCCATGCCTCGCTGACGAGAGAGACCTCGAACCGGCACGCCCCCGGGGCCCGCGGGGGAAGGGGAGGCCCGCCCGGCCTCGACGCCCCCCCCAGGGCTCCGCGGAGGACCTCCAGGTCAGGGACGGGCTGGGCCGGGACGCCGAGGCCCCGGAGGGCGCTAGTACCTCGTTGCGGAAGTCCGCGTACATTCGAGCGCCGCCGCATCCGCTCCAGCGTCGTTGCTCCTCCTCGACGTAGCGCTGCTATGCCTCGTCGTCGCGCCTACCTGGAGCCGCGCTCCGACGCTCTCGGTGTCAACACGGACTTCCGCAACGAGGTACTAGCGTCCCGAAAACGATGCCGTGCGCGTTG
>SKZC01000103.1 GCA_007127575.1 Gemmatimonadota bacterium | reverse complement strand
GCGGATCCGCTGGGCCGGCGGCACGGCCTCATCCGGCAGCTCCAGGTCCGGTTCCAGGAGGAGGTAGAGGCGGTGGGCCTTCTCCAGTCGGTCCCGTGCCTCCACGGCTCGTCCCTGGGCGTGGGCCAGAAGTCCGTCCAGGAAGAGGACCTCCGCTGCCCCCCAAACCTTTCCCGGATCCCCTCCGCCCCCCGGGGCCAGTACCTCCTCGATGGTCTCTGGCCCCGCCAGCCGAAGGATCTCCAGGTGCACCCCGGTGCGCTCCGCCGCATCCTCCAGAGACTCCTCCAACTCGTGGGAAGCGTCCCCACCCACTCGCTCCAGAAGGGTTTCCAGGCGCATGAGGAGCCGGGCGAGTTGCTGCATCTGCTGAGCTTTGAAGAAGATCATGGGGTGGGAACAGAACCGGGTGGGAGCGTTATTGGGGGACTGGGGTCGCTCACCGCGGGCGAGCACCGGCGTAGCCGGTTCCCATTTCGGGGACCTGGGCCTCATACACGCCCTGGAACCCCATCCGTTCCTTCCGGGAGGTACCAAGTTCATGTCCTCCATCTTTCGCCGTCGGCGTCCATCCGAATCTCGCCTGTGGACGCGCTCCGTCTCGGTGGCGTTCCCGGCGATGGTCCTCATCTTGATCCTCCCCGCTTGGCCCGATGACGGCCATGGGGGCTGGGGCCGTGTTGAGGGCCAGATGTTGGATCCGACTCCCCTGGACCTCTCGCTGGTGGGTGACCCCCATGGGGTCGCAGCGCTCTGGTCCAATCCTGCGACCCTCTCTGCCGTGTCCGATGACGCCCTGTTGGGACTCGTCTCTTTCGCCCCCAATCCAGGAGAGGTGGAGGTGGAGTTCTCCCAAGCGGTCCTGGGGGTCCGCACCGGAGGGTTGGGGGTGGGGTTCCGTCGGGAGCGATTCCGGCCCGCCCCGGATGAGGACCACCTCATGGGAAGCGGTTTCACCATTTCCGTGAGCGCCGGGTTTCGGGATGTCTACCTGGGGATCTCCAACGACCAGTATCGGCGTGGGGTCCAGGAGTCCCGGTGGGATGTAGCCGGGTTCTGGCAACCGTCGGAGGGGGTGTCGGTAGGCGTGGCGTGGAGAGATATCGCCTCCCCCATGATCCTCTCCGAGGAGCGGCCCCAGCGGCTGGTCCTCGGGGGCACGGCCCAGCTTCCCGATGGGTGGGGCAGTGCCTCGTACGAGGGGACCATCGTAGACGGGGCCGGCCAGCGGCATCGCGGCCTCCTGAGGCTGCAGGTCGGAGGGGTGGACGTCCTGACCGGCCTGGACGTGGATTCGGGCCAGGGTGTGACCCGGATGCAGATCGGTCTCGGGTACCGATTCGGGGCCAACCGGGGGTTCGGGCACCTCCTCCGGTCTCGGAATCGACCCGAGGGGGATGCATCCAGCTACCACCTGGGAGGGGAGCGAACTCTGGATGGCCCCGGCGGTGGGCGCATCGGACTCGGGGGGTGAGCGCTGCTCCGGTCTCGGCGGATCAGTGCTCACCCCCCCCAACGCTCAGGTGGTCCCGAAGGCGGGCCAGAACATGGCGAGTAGGTAGCCCACTAGAGTGAGGAGTACCAGGATCATCAGCGATGCCAGGGATCCCTTTACCAACATCGTCTTGAGGTTGACTCCGTACCCCGCCGCCACAGCCGTTCCTCCGGAGGAAGTCGGCAGCACGAAGCCGCAGTTACCGATGGCGGTGACGATGAACACGAAGGGGATGGGGTTCAGCCCCAGGCTCTGAAACGTGCTGATGGCGATGGGCACCGTTACGGCCACCGCTGCCGTGTTGCTCGTGGTCTGAGTCATGAGCATGGTGAGGAGCCCGAAGATGACCACGGCCACGATCCCGCCCTCCCGTGCGTACGGAACCAGGAGATCGGCCAGGAAGGTGGCGGTGCCGGATTCCGTGAGGACCCTTCCCAGAGCCGTTCCTCCCGCGAAAAGGTAGAAGAGCCCCCACATCATCTTGGCCTGGGCGTACTCCCAGGTCAGGATGGGCTCGCCGCGATGGCGAACCAAAAAGCAGAGGACGGCGAAGGTGAGAAAGGCGTACGGGGGCGAGAAGGATGGAAAAACGGAGGCGTAAAGGGGGCGAGCGAACGCCAGGAAGGTCGCTCCGGAAAAGAGTGCTAGACCCCACTTCTCAGGCGTGGTCATCCGCCCCAGGGCCCCGAGCTCCTTCCGGAAGTACTCTCGAGACCCGGGTACTTCAGCGATCTCGGGCTTGAAGGCGAAACGGACGAATATGAGCATGGCGATCATGGCTGTGAGCGCCAGCGGAAGAAATCGGACCACCCAGGTGGCGAAGAGGAACTCTTCGCCCGTCAATTCTTCGACGGCCTGAACCGTAATCAGGTTCGGGGCCCCCCCGAGGGGGGTGGTGACCCCACCGGCGCTGGTTCCCCACGCTACGGCCAGAACCAGGGCGGTTCCCACGCGGCTGTTCCATAGGTCTTCGATCCCGATGAACCGGAGCATGGCCACCACGATTGGGATCATGGTGGCGGCTACGATCGTGTTGGGAAGCACGGCGCTGAGGACCATGGCCATGATGAACCAGACCACGATCTGCCGTGTGGTGTTCGTTCCCACACCGAGTAGGGAAACGAGGGCCACGCGGCGATCCAGACCCCACCGCTCCCACAGGGTCGTCATGACGTTTGCGGCGAGGAGGAGGATGATGAGCGGCGCGGCGTAGGACGGGAGGATCTCTCCCACGGGTACGAAGTCCAGGAGGGCCGCGACGACCAGGGGAAGGAACCCGGTCACCGCCAGATGCACGGGACGGGTGATCCACCACCAGGTCATCCAGAGGAGCAGTCCGATCCCGCAGCGAACCGGGAAGGGGATCTCCATGGGGAGAAGTAGCATCGCGAGGAAGAGGCCGGGACCGATGAACGTGTCCCGGATCCGGGTGCTGCCTCCCTTGGGAGGGGTTGGGGTGTCTGCCGCTTGAGAAGGCGGCTCGGCACCCACAGTCGGTGCTTTCATGGCGTGTCCTCGGTTGACCCGGTGAGTCGGTAGGGTTCTCTAAAGGGCTCTCGTACCTGGGGAAAGGGGCGTGGTCGTATCCCAACGGTAGTCCGCGAAAGGACGTCCGAGCCGTCGGACCGAGTTTGATGGGGGGGAAAAGGGTTCGTCCAGGGCGACGGGTTCCGTCGTGTGCCCAGGGCTACGCCGGTGAAAGGTATTGATTCCAAGCACTTGGCTCCGGAAAAGCTTAGGCCTGCCGGGCTGCTTGACTCTCCACGCGAGGCTGGAGTATGTTGCAGCCGCAGCA
The DNA here is from genome assembly GCA_007127575.1 of Gemmatimonadota bacterium. Classification (GTDB taxonomy): domain Bacteria; phylum Gemmatimonadota; class Gemmatimonadetes; order Longimicrobiales; family Gaopeijiaceae; genus SKZC01. The sequence goes on along the minus strand of SKZC01000103.1, from coordinate 26,340 downwards.
ACCTCCTGGACCGGGGTCCTCTCGGGGTGATCGCCACCAGCCGACCAAAGCCCTTCCCCGGTCCGGTCCCTTCAACAGCGAGCGGAAAGATTATGGGCGAGGCGGGCGGAAGGGCAAGCGGAAGGGTCCCTGATTTCGTTGTACACGACAAGGGAGACAGTGTGGGTGTGGTGGTGGTAGAGGACGTCGAGGCCGGAGCGGAGCTCAGTGGGTGGGTCCTGGGGACCGACGAGACCATGACGGTGCGTGCGTTGGAGGCCGTACCCCTGGGCCACAAAGTGGCCCTGGTGGACCTGGAGGCCGGAAAGCCCCCCATCAAATATGGTCAGGAGATCGGCCGCATGGTCGCCCCGGTGAAGAGAGGTGGCTACGTCCACGTCCACAACCTCAAAACCGCTCGCTGGTAAGGAGAACAGCTATGACTGCCCAACAATTCAACGGGTATCGCCAAGAGGATGGCCGAGTGGGCATCCGGAACCATGTGGTGGTGCTTCCTCTGGATGACATCTCCAACTCCGCTGCGGAGAAGGTGGCCCACAACACCAAGGGTGTGCAGGCCCTCTCCCATGCCTACGGCCGCCTCCAGTTCGGGGAGGATCTGGAGCTCTTCTTCCGAACGCTCATCGGGATGGGATCCAACCCCAATGTGGCGGCGGTCATCGTCATCGGGATCGAGCCGGGCTGGACGGGAAAGGTGGTGGAGGGAATCGCGAAGACCGGCAAGCCGGTGGAGGGATTCTCCATCGAGCACAACGGCGAAATCCAGACCGTGGCCAACGCGTCCCGGAAGGCGCTGGATCTCGTGCAGTGGGCCTCGGAGCGTACCAGAGAGCCCTTTCCCATCAGCGACCTCTGGGTGGCCACCAAGTGTGGAGAGTCGGATACGACCACCGGGGCCGGTTCCTGCCCCACCGTGGGAAGTGCGTCCGACAAGTTGGAGCCCCTGGGCGCCACCCTGTGTTTCGGAGAGACCTCGGAGATCACCGGCGCCGAGGACCTCTGCGTGGCTCGGGCCAAGACGCCGGAGGTGGGCGAGAAGTTCATGCGGACCTGGCAGGCGTACATGGACGAGGTGATCGAGCCCTACAAGACTTCGGACCTGTCCGACAGCCAGCCCACCAAGGGCAACATTGCCGGCGGGCTCACCACCATCGAGGAGAAGGCCCTGGGCAATCTGGAGAAGATCGGGCACGACTGCCGATACATCGATGTGCTGGAGCCGGCTGAAACCCCGGCTTCCGGTCCCGGGCTCTACTACATGGATACGTCATCCGCTGCGGCCGAGTGTCTGACCCTCCAGGCGGCGGCCGGCTTCGTAGTGCACTTCTTTCCTACGGGGCAGGGCAACGTCTGCGGCAATCCCATCATGCCGGTCATCAAGCTTACGGCCAACCCGCAGACGGCACGCGAAATGGTGGAGCATGTGGATTACGACTGCTCGGGAATCTTCCGCCGGGAAATGGACTACAGTGAGGCGGGCGACGGTTTGTTCGACCTCATGCTCCGGACCTGCAACGGTCGGTTGACGCGGGCGGAGGGTCTGGGACACAGGGAGTTCGTGCTCACCAAGCTCTACCGTAGCGCCTGAGCCCGGGTACGGTGAGTCTGGGCGCGTCTCACGACGGGGTCGTCCCGGCGGGCTGCACGCCCCCATGAGCTCCACAACGCTAGGGGTGGAAGCCCTCGCCGAGCTCATCCACCGAGCCCTCCTCGCCAGCGGGGTGTCCGAAAGGAGTGCCCAGTCGGTGACTGCGGCTCTGGTAGCCGCCGAGATGGACGGTGAGGTGGGCCATGGAGCCGCCCGGGTCCCGTCCTATTGCGGGCAAGCTCGTAGCGGGAAGGTATCCGGTCATGCCACGCCGGAGGTGACGGCGGTTGGATCCGGTGGTCTTCGCATCGATGCTAAGGGCGGCTTCGCGTACCCGGCTCTGGATGTGATGTCCGAGTCCCTTCCTGAGTTGGCCAGAACGTGCGGGGTGGCGGCGGCGGCCGTCACCAACTCACACCACCTGGGGATGGCGGGCTACCACAGCGAGCGCTTGGCCCGGGCCGGTGTGTTGGGACTGGTGTTCAGCAACAGCCCCGGCGCTATGGCTCCCTACGGGGGTACTCGGGCCGTCTTCGGCACGAACCCCATCGGCTTTGCGGCTCCTCGATCCGAGGGACCGCCCCTGGTCATCGACATGGGCCTCTCCACGGTGGCTCGAGGGAAGATCATGGTGGCGGCCAGGAACGGGGAGAGGATCCCTGAAGGCTGGGCTCTGGACCGAGACGGGGAACCCACGACGGATCCCGAGGCGGCCATGGACGGCACGCTTCTCCCCATTGGAGGAGCCAAGGGGTCGGCCCTCGCGCTGTTGGTGGAGGTGCTCGCCGCAGCCCTTACCGGGTCGCACTTCGGCCACGAGGCCTCTTCGTTCTTCGTAGCCGAGGGTCCGCCGCCGTCTATCGGACAGTTCGTCATTGCTCTCGACCCTGAAGGGTTTTCCGCCGGGGCTTTCGAGTCTCGATTGGAAGAGCTCATCGCTGCCATCGAGGAACAGCCGGGCGCCCGAATCCCCGGGGCCCTGAAGGCCGAACGTCGGAGGGCCGCGCTCCAGGATGGGGTCACGTTGACCGCTGAGCTCCACAACGAAATCCTGGCCATCGCGGAGGCCCCTCCGGTGGAGAGATAAGGGGGGAGCCGGGAGGTGGGAGCGCCCCAGAGGGGTGTAGGCGCGAAGTGTGGGATCGATTCGTACGTAGCCTCGGACGGTAGTTCGCCGTTCGGGGTGTAGTCCAAAGGGGCCGGGCGCCAGGTGGGTCCGGGACCCCGCAAACCCCACCCGAACTCAGGGGAGGTCCTACCATGAGCTCGCTCCACAGAACATGCACCGGGGGGGCGCTCGCGGTGTTCATCGCGCTCGTCTCGGGGTGCGGTCCAGACGTCGCAGGGGGAGATGAGGGGGACACCGGGTCCGCAGTGAACGTGGATGGAGTGCCGTCGTTTCAGGTGGACCCGGACTGGCCGCTTCCCCTGCCTGACAATTGGATCATGTCATCCGGAATCGGACTCTACGTGGACGCGGACGACCACGTGTGGGTCTCCCACCGCCCGGAGATTCTCCCGGAAGAGCTCCTGGGCGCAGCGCAGGACCCTCCCACCGACGAATGCTGCATTCCGGCTCCTGTGGTGATGCGCTTCAATCCTGCCGGCGAGGTGGTCCATGCGTGGGGTCACCATGATGTGGCGGATCAGTGGCCCGGCGTCCTCCATGGATTCTTCGTGGACGACGAGGGGCATCTCTGGATCTCCGCCCGGGACCAGCATCAAATCATGAAGTTCGACACCGATGGTGAAGTGCTCCTCACCATCGGGCACTACAACGAAACCGGAGGAAGCGACGACCCGGAGCGCCTTGGGCGTCCCTCCGACATGGTGATTCCTCCGGGGACCAACGAGCTTTTCGTGGTGGACGGCTATACGAACCGCCGGGTCATCGTGTTCGATGCCGGTACCGGGGAGTACCTGCGACACTGGGGAGCATACGGCGAGCCGCCGGATGATGACTACGAGTTCGGTCCCCGAGGAGCGGATGACCCTCCGGCTCGACAGTTCGCCACCGTCCACGGGATCACGGCCTCTCACGATGGGCTCATTTACGTCGCCGATCGATCCAACAGCCGGATACAGGTCTTCGAGCAGGACGGGACGTTCGTCCAGGAGCGAGTGATTCGTCCTGGAACGGGCGCCGCTTTCGACGTGGCCGTTTCCCACGATCCAGGCCAGGAATTTCTGTATGTGGCGGATGGAGAGGATCACCGGATTTGGATCCTCCGTCGGAGCGATCTGGAGGTTCTCGGACAGTTCGGGAGCGAGGGGGCCGAGCCCGGTCAGTTCGGGCGGCCCCACAACCTGGAGGTGGACTCCCAGGGGAACCTCTACGTGGCGGAGGCCGCACCGGGTGCCCGGGCGCAGCGCTTCAACTTCCAGGGAGTCGTACCGGAGTGACGGGTCAGACGCTTCGCCACGTCCGGGTCGGATGCTGAGCACGCGCTGCGGTGCCAGGGGGAAGGGGCGCGGCGGTCCAGGGCCTGCCCCTTACTGGAAGAGGCACGTGGAGGCCTGGGGGACCGGTCTGGTGGCGACATTCCTCCTCGGCGGCTGCTTCACCTATGTCCCGAGGGAGCTGGAGTCCGTGCCTTTGGGGGAGGACGTGCGGGTGACCCTCACCCAGGAAGGGGCCTCCAGCCTGCGGTCCTGGAGTCAGGCCACCCTCCATCGGGATCTCGGTTCGGTGGTGCATGGAGCCCTCCTGCGCCTCGAGGGGGAGCACCTTGTCATCCGGGTCTCGGAGGCGGATTGGCAGGGCGGCTTCCACCGGACTGAGTTCGGCCAGGACATCCGTATTCCCATGGGGGATGTCCTGGTGCTGGAGGAGCGAGAGTTGGAGCGAGTCCGGACGGGCCTCGTAGTGGCGGCGGCAGCGGGGGGGGTCTTCGGTGTCATGCACATGATCCTCAGCGATGCGCGCCCTCCCCGTGACGGTCCGCCGCCCCCGGAACCCGACGTCCGAGCGCCCTGGCTCCACGGACACCCGTATTGACTTTCCCGGATTCCGGGCGTATGAGTGTCAAACGTCAAGAGGGTAGGCACGGCAATCGTGCACACCTTGATGTATAAGTATGCGCATGTGGCGCTACTTTATTGTCTGTCCGTCCGAATCGATGTAGCAGGCCCAGGAGGGAGTCAGCGGGTGGCCCACCCATAAGAGGGCGACAGTTCCAGCGCTTGACCTGAAAACCGGTTCCGCTTCCGCCCGAGGCGTTCGCTCCGGCCCCTTCGAGAGAAGGGACGCCACCGCGAGGTCGTCGGAGAGGCGGTTTTCCCGAATAGATCGGGACTCTCACAGCAGAGGAGGGGCAAGATGGAGTCGTTCACGGTCAGGGCGGTAGACGGTCGAAGGAGAATCCGACGTGCTCGATGGCCTGCGGTGGCTTTCGTACTCTCTGGGCTCTTGGTCTGGGGTGTGGGGGCTGCGGCGGCTCAGGAGACCGGACAGGTGGTGGGGGAGGTGACCGCCGCCGAAACCATGGGGCCTCTCGCTCAGGTCCAGGTGCTCCTCACGGACACGGGGATGGGGACTCTCACGAATAGCCAGGGCCAGTTCACCATCGGGAACGTGCCGCCAGGCACCTACGAGCTTCGGGCGGAGCGCCTCGGATACGGAACGGCCACTCAGGAGGTCACGGTCGGTGCGAACGAGACCGTGACGGTGGAGCTCCAGCTCCAGAGGCAGGCGCTGGGTCTGGACGAGGTGGTGGTGACGGGCACCGCGGGAGCCGCCCGACGCCGGGAGATCGGAAACACCATCTCTCAGATCAATGTCGGCGATCTCCCCGACCGACCGGTGAACCTTTCGGATGCCCTCACGGCATCCGCACCCGGGGTGGACGTCACCATCGCCGGTGGGGAGATCGGTCAGGGATCGCGGATTCAGCTCCGGGGGCAGAACAGCCTGAGCATGACGAATCAGCCGATCATCTACATCGACGGGGTGCGGATGATGGCTGAGGGTACCCCACCCCAGGGGACGCTGGACGTGGGGAACCGGGGGGCCAACGTCACCTCGAGTCCCCTGGACCAACTGAACCCCAACGACATCGAGCGGATCGAGATCATCAAGGGCTCCGCCGCCACCACCCTGTACGGCACGGAGGCGTCCGCCGGCGTCATCCAGATCTTCACCAAGAGTGGCTCCGCCGGCGCGCCCATCTGGACTCTCGAGACTCAGCAGGGCACCCTGTGGAGTCGTGCGTTTGGGGTGTCAGGCTCAGAACGTGTCGAGCCCCACGCCAACTACAATTTCATGACCCCCTTCATGCGGAGTGGATGGTTGGGGCTCGGCGAAGGAGATTGGGGCACCGCGCACAATCAGATGTACTCCGCCTCGGTTCAGGGGGGTGGGGAGGCGCTCCAGTACTTCATCTCGGGGCAGATGAGGGACGAGGTGGGGCTGCAGCCCAACGACTTCGGCGAGACGTGGGCGTTTCGGGGAAACTTCACCTTCACCCCCATCTCGGATCTACGTCTCCAGGCGAACGCCGCGTACTCCAACCAGGAGCTTCAGAACACCCCATCCGGGAACAACGCCGAGGGGGTTACGCTGAACGCCTTCCGGCAGGAGCGGAACTACTTCGGAACCGGGGAGCGGGATGCCCTCCTTCCCCTCCTGGAGCAGCAGCTCGACACGCAGCTCGAGCGGTACTCCATCGGGATCACCACGTCGTACGCCCCTACGCCCAACTTGACACAGCGCTTTACGGTGGGGCACGACTTTACCGCACAGGAGCATCGGAACGTGCGGGGGTTCGGAAACGTGTTCCACCCCCAGGGACTGATCCTGAACGACACCTACCAGAAGCGTCTCCTCACCTTCGACTACGTGGGTACGTACCGCTTCGAGATTTCGGATGCGATCCGCTCGAGCTTCTCCTGGGGCGGTCAGGCTGCAGGGGATGAGGAGCGTCGCCTCCGGGGCTGGGGAGACGGCTTCCCTGGGGTGGGGGAACCCACGGTAAGCTCCGCAGCCTCTACCCTGGGATTCGAGGACAGGCAGAAGATCTGGAACGCCGGATTCTTCTTCCAGAACGTCTTCGATCTACAGGACAAGTACTTCGTCACCGTTGGGGCCCGAGTCGATGGGAACAGCGCCTTCGGTGAGGGATTCGGGCTTCAGTTCTACCCGAAGGCGAGCGCCGCATGGGTGGTTTCCGACGAGGACTTCTGGGACCCCGGTCTGGGTGAGCTCCGGCTGCGGGCCGCATACGGCCAGTCCGGTCGTGCCCCGGGGGCCTTCGATGCGGTCCGGACCTGGGACTCGGAAGGCCTGGCCGGGCAGCCGGCCTTCGTGCCCGGAAACCTGGGGAACCCGGACCTGGGCCCCGAAGTCAGCGCGGAAATCGAGGTGGGCTTTGATGGATCGTTCCGGAGTGGACGGGTCACGACGGAGGTGACCTACTACCATCAGACCACCTCCGACGCCCTGCTGAACTTCCCTCAGGTCCCCTCCGCCGGTTTCACCCAGAGCCAGCTCCTGAACATCGGGAAGGTACGGAACTCAGGACTCGAATTGGGACTCAACACCGTCCTGCTCCAACGGCCCCAATGGGGATGGGATCTCGGGGTGAACTTCAGTACCTCGGAGAACGAAGTCCTGGATCTGGGAGGTCTTCCGGAGACCCCGTCACTTGCGGAGGGACTCCCTCTCCGCCCCATGGTCACCTGGCTGGTCACGAACCCGGATGAGGTGGCCGATCCGGAGTTCGAAGCCAACCATTTCTATGGCCCGACGCACCCCACGCGTATCCTGAGCCTCAACACCACGGTGAGCGTGCCCCGTGGCATCCAGTTGTCCGCCCGTGGAGAGTATCGCGGAGGGCACTACATCAACCACGGCGTCTTTTCCATCGGGCGCTCCGTTCGGTCCCCCCTCTGCTTCCCGCACTACGTGGATCCCCACCTGGGAAGCGACCTCGCCTTGAAGCCGGAGACCACGGCACTGTGGCGGGCTCGCTGCACGCCCCAGTGGGGGCGGGGATACGTCTGGGACGCCTCCTACTTCAAGCTCCGGAGCGTCACGGCCTCCGCGCCGGTGGACTTCCTCTTCCCGGAGCAGGTCACGAACGCCGTCTTCACCGTCGCCTTGAACAACTCCTACCTCTGGATGAAGGAGATGCCGTTCATGGATCCTGAGCTTCTACCCAACGCTGGGATCAACGCCCAGACGACTGGCTTCACCGAGCGGGTCCCTGCGCCCATCACCTTGAGAGCGTCCCTTCGGATCACGTTCTGACACCGGGCGACCGATGGGAAAGAGCCTTGACATCCAGAAACTCAGGAGGTGGGAAATGCACGCGATGGAACGCAGGCGAACAGGGAGGGGACGGGGAGTTGGGAGAGGCAGTCGGATGGGGCGAGGATGTGTCCTCGCAGCAGTGGCGGGGTTCCTCCTGGTGGGGGCCGGCTGCGACGTCACCAACCCAGGACCGGTTCAGGACGAGTTCCTGGGCCTCGCCGACTCCCACTCCGGCCTGGTGAAAGGATCGGAACGGAGGCTGGCCCAAGCCATCAAGAACCTGGGGTACGCCTCGGCCCTGGCCGCCCGGGAGATCATGCCGGGCGGCCAGACCGGGAACCACGGACATTCCCCTTTGGCCCAGGCCGGACATTTCGAGGACGGTAGCTTCGGCGGCCATTTCAATCTGGCCCAGCAGGCCCGCTTCATCGCCGAGGAGGGCCTTCGGAGGTTTGACTCTCCCGACGCCGAGCCCGCCACCCCCGAGAACCGGGCGGGCGCACACCTGTGGGCTGGGTACGCATACCGGGTTCTGGGGGAAAACTACTGTGAGGCCGTGGTGGATGGCGGTCCCCTGGAACCGGGGAGACTTTACCACGAGTTGGGTGAGCAGCACTTCACCCAGGCACTGGAGATCGCCAACGCCCAAGGTTTGACCACCATTCGCAACGCTGCCTTGGCCGGTAGGGCCCAGATGCGGATGTGGTTGGAAGACTGGACGGGTGCGGCCAGCGACGCCCGGCAAGTGCCCGAAGCGTTCCAGTTTTTCGTAACCCTGGACGACGGTGATCCTCTCACCCGGAACCGGATCTACTTCGCCAGCGTGGGTGCTCCCTACGCCGCCTTCACCATGTGGAGCACGTACTACGAGGACTACTACCTCGAGACCCGCGACCCCAGGGTGGCCTGGACGGAGGGGCCCTTCGAGTTCGCCAATGCGTCCCTTCAGGGGTTCGGACAGGTCCCCTACACCGTCCAGCTCAAGTATACCAGCGGGAGCGATGACATCCGTCTCTCCAGCGGTCGGGAGATGCGTCTCATCGAGGCGGAGGCGCTTCTCGAGTCCGGCGACTGGGAAGGGGCCATGGAGCTGGTGAACCACGTGCGGACCACTACGGACAGCCCCTCCCCGCTGGAGCCGTGGCCGGCCAACTCTTTGGAGGAGGCAGGGACCCGCCTGAAGCGGGAGCGGGCCATAGAGCTGTTCCTGGAAGGGCGGACCATGGGTGACCACCGGAGATGGCAGGCGAACGGAACGCCCGGCGACCTGGAGCTGCCCGACTTCGAGTCCCTTTCACAGCTCTTCAGGGACAACCCTCGCCACCTCTGCTTCGACATCCCGGATTCGGAGCGTGAGAGAAACCCCAACGTGCCCATCGAAAGCAACCCCCGTCCCACAGGGTGACTTCCAGGGCCCCGGGCCGAAGGTCGATCTTCTCGAGGAGTCGGCTGCGTAGGCTCGGGGGCCCGGAAGTGGGATCTCGTTCTCTGTAATCCAAGGAGTATCTCGTACGCGGAGGTCGGGTGGCTTCGGGACTGCCCACCGGGGTCGCCCGGCCTCGTATTCCCCGCTGCATCTTGAGCCTGGAGTCCGATGGGGTGGACCTGGGTAGCGGTTCCACCCTTGTAGAGGAGGACCGGTAATGGCCAAGTGGTTAAGCGGAATGATGCTGATGGGGGTTGCCCTCGCGGGCCCCCTGCTCGCCCAGGAGGAGGTTCCCACCCCTCAGTCCCACCTGGGCTTCCAGCCCGGAGAAAATCGTCAACTCGCGAACTGGGACGAGCTCTCCAGCTACTATGACGCGCTGGCCGCATCGAGCCCCAGGGTACAGATCGACACCCTGGGGATGACGACGAAAGGTCGCCCGTTCGTGATGCTGATCATCACGGGAGAGGAGAACCAGAGCCGCCTGGAGGAGCTTCGGGAGGTCAACTTGAAGCTGGCGGATCCCCGGACCATTTCCGGGCCCGAGGAGCTGGCCCGGCTCCAGGAGGAGGGGCGGACTGTGGTCCTCATCACCCAGCAGGTCCACTCCAATGAGACGGCCACTGGCCAGATGGCTCCCCTTCTGGCTCACTGGGTGGCCACCTCCGAGGAGCCTCGCGCTCAGGAGATTCGGGAAAACGTCATCCTTCTGCACATCCCCTCCCTGAATCCGGACGGGACCCAGTGGACCTCGGACTTTTACATGGAGTGGATGGGGACACCGTACGAAGGAAACCCGTCCTTGCCCTTTCTCTATCACTACTACGCAGGGCACGACAACAATCGGGACTGGTTCTCCTTCAACCTCCAGGAGACGCAACTCACCCTCACTGGAGCGTATCACCCGTGGCGGCCCCACATCGTGCATGACGTCCATCAGATGGGAGGGACCGGTGCTCGGATCATGGTACCTCCCTTCGTGGACCCGTACGACCCCAACGTGGACCCTCGGGTCACCGCCGGAACCAATCGCCTTGGGGCAGCCATCGCCTCCGAGCTCATCGCGGAGGGGAAGCGGGGGGTCGTGGTGAATGCTCAGTACGACGCCTACTCGCCGGCACGTAAACCACCCCACTACAGGGGTGCGGTCCGCATCCTCAGCGAAACGGCACGCAACCGGGTGGCCGTCCCGGAGACCTTGTCTCTCGAGGACCTTACGCCGCGCATCGGCTTTGACCCCCAAAAGCGTAGCTGGAACTTCCCCGACGTCTGGCCCGGGGGGGTATGGGACTTCCCGCAGCAGGTGGACTACATGGCGTCCGCTGCCAAGGCGCTCCTCACGGATGCCGCCCGAAACCGGGACTACTGGGTGAGCAACTTCCAGCAGATCAATCAGAACGCAGTGGATCGGTGGGCGGAGTGGTGGCCCCTTGCATGGGTCATACCCGCGGAGCAGGAGTACCAGCCAGGCCTGGAGACGGTGCTCCGGATCCTCACCACCGGGGATGTAGAGGTACGTCGAGCCCAGGACGGCTTCACGGCCGCCGGACGAAGGTTTTCGGCCGGTGACTACGTGATCCGTTTGGATCAGCCGATGGCCTCCTTTGCCAACACTCTCCTTCAGAGGCAGGAGTATCCGGACCTGAGGGAGTACCCTGGAGGCCCGCCCCAGCGACCGTATGATGTCACGGCTCACAACCTCCCGCTGATGCTGAACATCGAGGCATTCCCGGTGGAGGAGCCCGTCCAGATTTCTCTTTCCGATCCCATTCCCCAGTTCGAGCAGAGCTACACACTTCCGGAGGGCCTCACGGGAGCCGGCGCTCCGAGGGTGGGTGTCTACAAGGGGTGGAGGGAGTCCATGCCCTCGGGGTGGACCCGCTGGATGTTCGACATGCACGGACTCCAGTACGATACGTTGAACAACGCGGACATTCAGGCCGGGGACCTGCGAGGGAGCTTCGATGTTCTCCTCTTCGAAAGCCAGCCGGCGGCGGAAATCGTGGATGGGTATCCCCCCGGCACCATCGCCCCGGACTTCGTGGGCGGCCTGGGGGATGCCGGGGTGGAGGCCATCCGGGAGTTCGTCCGTGACGGCGGGCACCTCATCGCCATCGAGCAGTCCACGGACTTCGCCATCCAGACCTTCGGGCTCCAGATCCGCAGCGCCATCGATGACATCCCCACCGCCGATTTCTACATTCCCGGCTCCATCCTGTCCGTTGAAATGGTCGGCACCCATGCCATAACGGAGGGTCTGGGGCCGAATCATCCGGTCTGGTACTGGGGAGCCGGTGACCGACAGTTCAGCCGGGCGTTCCGGGTTGAGGACCCGCGGGCCCAGGTGCTGGCCCGATATGCGTCCGGAGACCCGGTCCTGGCCGGATGGGTTCTGGGAGGCCGGCTCATCGCCGAGCTCCCGGCTCTGGTGGAAGCACGGGTGGGTCAGGGTTCCATCACTCTCTTTGGGTTCGCACCCAACTACCGGGGCCAGATGGTGGGTACCTGGCCCTTCCTCTTCAATGCGCTTCAGGCGTCTGGGGAGCCCCGCGTCGATGGTCGATGAACTCTGAGATCGAGGGGGAGCCGGGGTTGCGTCGTCCGGTTGGGGTCCCGGTGACCCTCGTTCTCATTGACGGGGCTGGATCCCGCTTCCTACGTTCACCCCGGTCCGGGTCGGCCTCCGCCACCCTTCGCCTCCGGCCTTCCACAAGGGATGTGATGCCGTGCCCGAGTCCCACCACGCTGCAGCGGAACCCAAGCCCTTGAACATCGGCCCAGAGGCCTCGAGCGTGGATCTGGTTCAGTGGGCCAAGGTCATCGATCACACTCGGTGCATCGGCTGTCATGCCTGCACCGTGGCCTGCAAGTCGGAAAACGAGGTCCCCCTCTCGGTGACCCGCACCTATGTGAAGCATGTGGAGGTGGGCGCCTTCCCCCAGGTGCGGCGGTCCTACCAGGTCACCCGCTGCAACCAGTGTGCCGATGCCCCCTGCGTCACCGCATGCCCCACCTCGGCGATGTTCAAGCGGTCCGACGGGATCGTGGACTTCGACAAGGCCGCGTGCATCGGTTGCAAGGCCTGCATCGCTGCCTGCCCATACGACGCCATCTTCATCAACCCCGAGGACCATTCGGCGGAAAAGTGCAACTTCTGCGCCCATCGGATCGATGGGGGGCTGGAGCCTGCGTGCGTCGTGGTTTGCCCTACCGAAGCCATCCTGGTGGGTGATCTGAACGACCCGGACTCCAAGGTGGCGCGCTACGTGCACCGGGATGCCGTGCAGGTGCGTCGACCTGAGAAGGAGACCCGACCCACCCTCTTCTACAAGGGAGCCCACCAGGCCACCCTGGATCCGTTGGCTGCCCGGAGGCCCGATGGAGGTCTCTTCGCCTTCAGCCAGCAGACGGACGAAACCTTGGCCGTACCCTCGGGTCAGCCCGAATCCCACGGGCCCTGGAACAGCTCGGCGGCTGCGCTCCTGACCTACGATGTGTCCCACCGGGTGCCCTGGGACTTTCGGGTGAGCCTCTACACCTGGACCAAGGGGATCGCTTCCGGTGTGTACCTGGTGGCTCTCGGTCTGGCCATGCTGGGGCTCCTCTCCTGGTCCGACCCGTTGTGGACCGTGGGAGTGCCGGTGATGGCAGGTGCGTTCCTGGCAGCCACCTCGCTCCTTCTGATTTGGGATCTGGAGCACCCCGCCCGTTTCATGTACATCTTCCTTCGCCCTCAGTGGAAGAGCTGGTTGGTTCGGGGAGGCGTGATCCTCAGCCTGTTCGGGCTCCTCTTGGCCATCCACTTTCTGGCGGGACTGGGAGGCCGCCCGGAGGTGACCCGGGGGCTGGCCTGGGCGGGCCTCCCGCTGGCGGTTCTTACGGCGGTCTACACGGCCTACTTGTTTGCGCAGGCCCGGGCTCGAGACCTGTGGCAGAATCCACTTCTTCCCGGCCACCTCCTGGTGCAGGCCGTCTTGGCCGGTGCGGGCTCTCTGGCACTTTTGGCGGCCCTGGGGGACCCTTCCGGGATGGTGGCGTTTCTCCTTTTCGTCGTCACGGGTGCCTCGGCGGTTCATCTGCTCATGGTCGCAGGAGAGGTGACGTTGACCCATGGAACGGCCCACGCACGTTTGGCGGTGGAAGAGATGGTTTGGGGCCGGCATGGGCGAGCGTTTTGGATGGGGGTCGTGTTGGGGGGCGTCGGGCTCTTGGCTCCATGGATCGGTCTCTGGGCCGTTCTCCCCGCCCTGGTGGGGTTGATCCTGTATGAGCACGCCTATGTTCAGGCGGGCCAGTCCGTACCTCTCGCATGAGGGAAGAGGCACCTATGGGTGAAGACGGGAGAGGGAAGCCGGATCGGGACCTGAACGCGCTGAGTCGTCGCCTCTCGGCCCTCCGCGAGGACTCGGAGGCCAGGGGGGACACGTTCTATCCCGGCCCCAGCGGGGTGAATCTCGCCGCTTTTCCACCCAAAGAGCGGTGGGACGATTGGGTGGAGCTGGATGCCAAAGCGTGGCCCCGGCGGAAGGAGCGTCGATACGCTCTGGTGCCCACGACCTGCTTCAACTGCGAGTCGGCGTGTGGGCTCCTCGCCTACGTGGATCGGGAAACGTTGCAGGTGCGGAGGTTCGAGGGGAATCCGGAGCACCCAGGCTCGCGAGGGCGGAACTGCGCCAAGGGGCCCGCCACCGTCAACCAGGTGACGGATCCGGACCGGATCCTGTTTCCGTTGAAGCGGGCCGGCCGTCGCGGGGAGGGTAAGTGGGTTCAAGTGGATTGGGACGAGGCCCTGGACGAACTGGCCCAAAGGATCCGAGCCGCCATTCAAGACGAGCGCCGGGACGAGGTCATGTACCATGTGGGTCGGCCCGGTGAGGACGGCTTCACGGAGCGAGTCATGGCTGCGTGGGGGATCGACGGGCACAACTCGCATACGAACATCTGCTCCAGCGGTGCTCGGGCGGGATACCACTTTTGGATGGGGATCGACCGGCCCAGCCCGGACCACGCCAACGCCGATGTCATCCTGTTGGTGAGCAGCCACCTGGAGTCGGGACACTACTTCAACCCCCACGCCCAGCGGATCCTGGAGGGGAAGGCGCGAGGGGCCAAGCTGGTGGTCTTGGACACGCGTCTCTCCAACACCGCCACCCATGCGGACCATTGGATCGCCCCGGTACCGGGTTCTGAGGCCGCAATCTTCCTCGCGGTGGCGAACCACCTCATCCGGACGGGACGTTACAACGTGGAGTTCGTCCGGCGTTGGTGGAACTGGGAGGAGTACCTGGCTGAGGAGCACCCCGAACGGGAGCGATCCTTTCACGTCTTCCAGGAGATCTTGGGAGAGCTCTACTCCGAGTACACCTTTGCCTTCGCCGCTGAGGAGTCCGGGGTACCGGAGGCGGAGCTTCGGTCCGCGGCGGAGACCATCGCTGGGGCGGGTACCCGGCTCTCCACCCACAACTGGCGGAGTGCGGCGGCGGGAAATCTGGGCGGATGGCAGGTCTCTCGAACCCTCTTTCTCTTGAACGCCCTCATGGGTGCGGTGGCTACGGAGGGGGGGACGTATCCCAACGCGTGGAATAAGTTCGTTCCCCGGCCCATCCACTCTCCGTCCCATCCTAGTCATTGGAACGAGCTCACATGGCCCAGGGAATACCCCCTGGCCCTCCACGAACTCTCGTTTCTTCTGCCACATTTTCTCGAGGAGGGCCGAGGGAAGCTCGATGTCTACTTCACCCGGGTGTACAACCCGGTGTGGACGAACCCGGACGGGTTCTCTTGGATTCGCGCCCTCCTGGACGAGGAGAAGGTCGGGCTCCACGTCGCCCTCACGCCCACATGGAATGAGACGGCCTATTTCGCCGACTACGTCCTTCCCATGGGCCACAGCTCGGAACGCCATGACGTCCACTCCTACGAGCAGTATGACGGCCAATGGGTGGGCTTTCGCCAGCCGGTTCTGCGGGCACTCCGGGAACGCCTCGGAGAGGAGGTGAAGGATACGCGGGAGGTGAACCCGGGGGAGGTCTGGGAGGAGAACGAGTTTTGGATCGAGCTGTCCTGGCGGATCGACCCCGACGGGAGCATGGGCATCCGAGAGAACTTCGAGTCCCGGAGGGAGCCGGGAAAGAAGCTCACCGTGGACGAGTACTATGGTTGGATGTTCGAGAACTCGGTGCCCGGCCTACCGGAGCGGGCCGAAGCCGAGGGGCTGTCTCCTCTGGAGTACATGCGCCGCTACGGTGCGTTTGAGGTCCGGAAGGGCGTGGGCGCGGTCTACGAGGAGGAGGTGCCGCAGGAGGAGCGCCAAGGCCTCCGCACCGACGAGATGGGCCGCGTCTATAGCGAGGGCGAGGCACCGGAGTCTCCGAACGTGGTCCCCCTCCCCCCGATGGACCCTGACGAGGAGGGACGGCGGCGAGTCGGTGTGGAGGTGGACGGCCAGGTCCTTCGTGGTTTCCCTACGCCCTCCGGCCGACTGGAGTTCTACTCGCGCACCCTGGTGGACTGGGGGTGGCCCGAATACGCCCTTCCCACCTACATCCACAGCCACGTCCACCCGAAGCGTCTCGGGGAAGGGGGGATGGTGCTCATCTCCACCTTCCGCCTGCCGATTCAGATCCACACCCGGAGCGGAAACTCCAAGTGGTTGGACGAAATCGGGCACTCGAATCCTCTCTGGGTCCATCCTCGGGACGCACGAGCACTCGGTGTTCGCACCGGCGACCCCCTCAGGGTAGAGACCGAGATCGGACATTTTGTGGTGAAAGCGTGGGTGACCGAGGGGATCCGGCCGGGAGTCGTGGCCTGCAGCCACCACATGGGTCGCTGGAGGCTTGCCGGCCAGGATGGGCAGCGTGCCATCATGGCGACGGTGGACCTGGAACGTGAGGAAGGGAGGAATGGGGGTGGGAAAGAGCCATGGGGCCTCTCCCTCCGGGAAGGGGTCCGACCCTTCCCCTCCCAGGATCCCGATTCCCTTCGGATCTGGTGGACCGACGTGGGGGTGCACCAGAACCTCACATTCTCCGTCCACCCGGATCCCATCTCCGGGATGCACTGCTGGCACCAGGCCGTTCGGGTGCGCCCTGCGGAGGCGGGAGATGAACCAGGCGAGGTTCATGTGGACCTGGCCCGGTCCCGTGCCGTCTACCGGGAGTGGTTGGAGCTCACCCGAAGTGCCAACGACGTCTCTCCGGACGGTACACGGAGGCCTCATTGGCTCCTCAGGCCCGTGCGTCCCACTCGGGACGCCTACCAGCTTCCGGAGACACAGGCGTCCGGGGTGGCACCGGGGGTGGGTTCCCATACTGAGGGACCCTCGCAAGGGTGAGGTCCGGAGAGCGTTCCGAGCTGTGGAGGGCGTTGGCCGCTCTCGTGGGGCCGCCCTCCCGCGAGAGGCGCCGGCTCGCGGAGGCCCTGGAGTTGGGTTCGCCACCGGGGCCGGAAGAGTACACCGAGGTGTTTCTCCTGCAGCTCCCCCCGTTCGCTTCGGTCTATCTCGGGGCCGAAGGAATGTTGGGCGGGGAGGCACGGGACCGAGTGGCTGGTTTTTGGCGTGCCGTAGGCCGACGACCTCCGGCGGAGCCCGATCACCTCGGGTTGCTCCTGGCGTTGTACGCCTCCCTCCTGGACGAGGGGGAGGGGGCTGAGAGCACGGGGGCCGGGACAGACCGCCCACTGGACCCGGCGCATCCCAAGGGTTCGGAGGCGGGGGGCACCGCGGTGGAGCGCCGATTGGCCCGTCACGCCCGGAAGACCCTCTTCTATGAGCACCTGGCTTGCTGGCTTCCTCCGTATCTCCTCTCGATACAGGAGGTGGCGGAGCCATTTTACCATCGTTGGGCGGAGCTGCTGATGGAGGTTCTCGTCCGGGAAGGGGAGGAGTTGGGCGGGAACGGAGAGCTGGCGGTTCACCTGGCGGAGGCGCCGGAGCTCGAGGAGGATCCACCCCGGGTGGAGCCGAGCGACATGTCTTCGGGCTCTGGGAAGGTTGGCTCCACGAAGGCGGAGGCTGGGGGGGGGCACCCGAAGGCGACCGACTTGGCAAGCCAGGTTCTCACCCCGGTCCGGAGCGGGTTGATTCTGACTCGCGCCGATCTGGTGCGAGGAGCCCGAGGCCGAGAGCTCCCCCTCCGGATCGGGGAGCGACGGTTCGCCCTCCGGCAAATGCTGGCGGCCGAACCGTTTGCCACCCTGGAGTGGCTGGAGGAGGAGGCCCGGCGGTGGATCCGGCTCCACCAGTCATGGGCGCTCGTTGCCAGGGGGGCGGGAGGGTTCTGGCAGGCGCGGGCCCATCGAGCGGAGGAGGTCATCCGGGAGCTCCGCGCGTCGTGAGATCGCGCTAGCAGTCCGATCGGAAGTGGTATCGCACGAGGGGGGACCCCCGGTCGCAGGGCGGCTGGGATACGAAGATTCTTGTTTGCCGTCGGGGCTGCATCGTACACTTACCTTGGAACCTGCCCGAATCGTAGGGTGAGCCGCGTTGGGAGCGCCGCGGCGGTTCCGAAAGCCCGAGGGTGTTCTCGTCCCAAGCCTGCAGGAGGTCGTCATGTCTCTTCCGTTCCGAGCCCGCTATAGCTGGTTGATCCTATTCTCTCTCTGGGCTCTTGTGGCCTGCGGTGCCCCGGAGGCTGATCCCGAGCCCGAAGCGGGCGTTGGCCAGGAGGGCGCTCCCGCTCACGACCATGGAGGGTCTGGAGAAGTGCAGGGCGTCGGAAGCGTCTCCTTCCCGGTGTCCTGCTCGGCGGAGGCTCAGCCCCTCTTTGAAGTGGCGGTGGCCACCCTTCACTCGTTCTGGTTCGAGGAGGCCTACGCCGCTTTCCAGGAGGTGGCCGAGGCCGATCCGGAGTGCGCCATGGCCCATTGGGGAGTGGCCATGACGCTGTGGGGGAACCCCATGACCCGGGCGGCCCCACCGGAGGGCCGGGTGACGGAGGCGCTGGAGGCCGTGGAGCAGGCCCGGGCTTTGGCGGAGGGCGCCACGGAGCGAGAGCGGATGTACATCGAGGCGGTGGCGGCCCTCTACGAGGACCATGAGACGGTGGGCCACATGGAGCGGATGCGCGCCCACGAGGAAGCCATGCGGGAGGTGATGGAGACCCACCCCGACGATGCGGAGGCAGCCATCTTCTACGGCCGCATCGCGGTGGGGAACGCTCCGCCGGACGACCTCACTTACTCCCGACAGCTCCATGCCGCCGAGATCATGGAGCCTCTCTTCCAGGAGCTTCCGGACCACCCGGGGCTCGCCCATTACCTGATCCACGCCTACGATGCGCCACCCATCGCGGAGGAGGGGATCGAGGCGGCGCTCCGGTACGCGGACATCGCTCCAGACGCCCCCCACGCCCTCCACATGCCCACCCATATCTTCACCCGGATGGGATACTGGGAGGAGTCCATCGAGCTGAACGCCCGCTCCGCCCAGGCGGAGCCGGATCCCGACGCTGCGGTGCATCCCATGGACTACATGGTCTACGCCTACCTGCAGCTCGGTCGGGACGGAGACGCGGCGGACATCGTGGAGCGGGCCCGGGACATCCCTCACGAGTTCTACGGGGGCCTCATCGGCTACAACTTCGCCGCCATGAAGGCCCGGTACGCGCTGGAAAGGGAGGACTGGGGAGAGGCCGTCGGGCTCGAGCTACCGGTGGATGCCCCGCCGTACGTGGAGGCGGTGACCCGGTTCGCCCGCGCCCTGGGTTCGGCCCGCTCCGGGAGCCCGGACGCGGGACGGAGCGAGCTCCAGGCCATGGATGGACTCCGGGACGAGCTGACGGCGGTGGGGGATGAGTACTGGGCCACTGTGGTGGAGGCCCAGCGTCTGGCTGCCGAGGCGTGGGTGACCCTGGCCGAGGGGGACGAGGCGGGAGCGGTCCGCCTGGCCCAGGAGGGAGCGGACTTGGAGGGAACCGTGGAGAAGCACCCGGTGACCCCGGGACCTCTTCTGCCGGCCATGGAGCTTCTGGGGGATCTCCTTCTGGAGCTGGATCGGCCTCAGGAAGCACTCCAGGCCTATGAAGCCACCCTGGAGACGGAACGGAACCGACGCCGGGCCCTCTTCGGGGCGGCGCAGGCGGCGGAGCGGGCCGGCGACCAGGAGGCCGCGGACCGTCACTATGCCGACCTCCTCACCCTCCTGGAAGGAGCGGATCCGGACCGGCCGGAGCTCCAGGCGGCTCAAGGGCGGGAGGCGAGGGAGTAGAAGAACAGGGCGGATGGGCTCACGCCTCGACGCGCTGGGTGTGACAGGGATATTGCGTTCCCGGCAGTGCCCCGTCCCCACCGCCTCATCCTGGAAGTTGCTGGAGGGCCTGGCCCAGGCCCTCCAGCGCCTGCTGGATCTGTCCGTCCGAGAGGTAGGGTGCGGGGCCGAGCCGGAGGAGGTCCCCCCGGTGGTCCACGTGGATTCCCTCCTTGCGGAGAAGCGACTCCAATGTGCCGGCGTCGGACGTTCGGAGGGAAAGAAATCCCGCCGTTTCCTCCAGTGGCTGGGTACGGTCCCGGGCGATGAGGGCCGGATCTGGATCCAGTGCGTCGAAGGTCCGGGCGAGGAGTCCCACCTGGTGTCGGCTCACCTCCCGGAGGAAAGAGGGTGTGAGCTCCATTTCCTGTAAAAAGCTGAAGACCTCCGCCCCCCGGTAGTGGCTGGTGGGGTCATAGGTGGCTCCTGCGAACCGGGTGGGCCCGGGACCGTACACTACGCGAGGGGATGGGGCGGCCCCCCGGGATGCGTCCCGTTCCTCCGACCCCTCGCCCCTCACCACCGCCCCGAACTCGGCGAACCAGCCGGTGACGGCCGGCCGTAGCCTGGACTCCGGAGGGAAGCGGAGGAACGCATTTCCCTCCCCGAGCTGGCAGTACTTGTATCCCCCACCCACGACGAAGGCGTCCTCCAGCCCCAGCTCCCGTATGGAGAAAGGAACCACGTTCAGGTGATGGTAGGCGTCCACCAGAAAGCGGGCTCCGTGCCGTCGGCAGGCCTCCGCCATCTCGCCCAGCCCCGGAACGATCCGGGCGTTCTCGAAGAGGACGGAGGAGACCAGGACGGAGGCGGTGCGGTCGTCTACCGCATCCGACACCCGCTTCGGAAGCCCGTCCACTGGCTCCACCGGGACCCGGTGGACTTCCAGCCCTTCCTCCTCCAGCCGCTGGAGCTGCCTGCGAATGGCGTGGAACTCTCCGGTGGTGGTGACCAACCGAGGACGGTCCCGGAGGGGGAGGGCGGAGAGAAACCGAACCACTAGCTCGTGGGTGTTCGCGCCCAGCGCGATGCTTTCGGGGGTAGCGTCAAGGAGCCGGGCATATCCTCTCCGGACGCCATCGGCCTTCTCGAAGGCTCGCTCCCACTTGTCGTCCACGGCCCCCGCCGCATCGTCCCAGGCCTGGATCTGACCTTCCCGCGCCCGGTCCGGCCAAGCCCGGTGGGAGTGTCCGGTGAGGAGAAGGCGCTGCTGCACCCGAAACCGGGCGTAGTGTGACGCAAGGGGATTGGGGGAGGTGCGAAGGTCGTTCAGAGTCCAGGTCATAGCTCCGTCCGGATCTCCCAGAGGTCAGGGAAGAGGGGCTTCATGAGAGTGGTCTCCAGGTACCCGGCTCCGGAGCTCCCTCCGGTGCCCGGTTTCCGTCCGATGGTCCGCTCCACCATCTTCACGTGGCGGTAGCGCCACTCCTGGAGTCCTTCGTCCAGATCCACCAGCCGTTCGCAGACGCTCCGCACCTCGGGGTCGTCTCGGTAGACCCGGACGAGGATCTGCTGAAGAACCCGAGACGATTCCACCGGGTGCGTTACGTCTCTCTCGAGCTGGGTGCTGGGCACCGGGTATCCCCGCCCATTCAGGTACTTCAGGAAGGCGTCCCAGAGAGTGGGTTCCCGGTACCGGTGCTCCAACCGGTCACGGCCCACCTCCCCCTTCGGGTAGTGGTCCACCACGCTGCGCCGCTTGTATCCCAGGACGAATTCCAGCTCTCGGAACTGGAAAGACTGGAAGCCGCTCCCCGACTCCAGCCGGTGCCGGAAGGAGAGGAACTCCAGCGGGGTCATAGTCTCCAGGACGTCGATCTGAGCCACCAGCACCTTGAGGATCGTGAGCACCCGCTTCAGGGTGTGCTGGGACCTGGGGGTGTCATCCGCCTCCAGGAGTCCCTTCAGGTGATCCAGCTCGTGGAGGAGCTCCTTGAACCAGAGCTCGTAGACCTGGTGAATGATGATGAAGAGGGTCTCATCGTGTTCAGGCCCGTCTGATCGGGGGAACTGGAGGGCCAGGAGCTCCTCCAGTCGCAGGTAGCGGGCGTAGGTCAATGGGGGGGCGCCCGGGTCGCCCCTGGACGGTGGGTTGCCTTCTGGGGTCACGGCTCTATCCTCCCGTCGGTGGTCCGAACATTCTACGTATCGTCACGCCCCTTTCGACAGGAGGCCCCATGTCCCAGGATCCCGCCCGCATCACACTGACCCGGAGAGTGGACTGGGTGGATACGGATGCTGCGCAGGTGGCCCACTGGACGACGGTTTTCCGATTGGTGGAGGCGGCAGAGGCTCACCTCCACCACCGACTCGGAATCCAGGGGGAGACCTTCGGTCGGACGCCCCGGGTCCATGTGGAGTCTTCGTTCCGGAAGGAGCTCCGTTTTTTCGATCGCGCAGAGCTTCGCCTCCAGGTGGACTCCGTGGGCCGGACGTCGCTGCGTTACGCCTTCCATCTCCACCTGGAAGGGGACGAAGACCCGGCGGTGGAGGGTGCCTTGGTCGTGGTCTACGTCACCGGCCAGCCCCAGGGCCGGCCCACCCCGTGGCCACCCGAGCTCCGGGAACGGCTCCTCGAGGGAGGGGATCAGGGGGAGGTGGCAGGGGCCTGATCCGACGGCGCTTCAGCCCTCGCCACGGTACGCCAGCGCCAGGTACTCCTCCATCATCCGGCGGGTGTGGAAGTACGAGCCGTTGAAGGCCACCGCCGCGCGCATCACCGCAGCCCACCCGTCGGGATCGTCGTTGTAGAGGGGGAGGATGGTCTCTTCCAACTTGTCCAGAAGGCGGGTGGCCTCCTCCTCCGGGTCCGCTGGCTCTCTCCAGTCCCGGTCGATGGACCAGCCGGTAACCCCCTCCACGTGTCCCTCGATCCACCATCCGTCCAGGACGCTGAGGCAGGGCACTCCGTTGAGCGCCGCCTTCATTCCACTGGTACCCGAGGCCTCCATGGGCTTTCGCGGGTTATTGAGCCAGAGGTCCGAGCCGGCCGCCAGGTGGTGGCCCAGCTCCATGTCGTAGTCCTCCAGGTAGACCAGGGTGATCTCCGGGGGAAGGGCTTCCCCGGCCTGGACCACCCGCTGGATCATCTCCTTTCCGGTGAGGTCCCTGGGGTGGGCCTTTCCGGAGTAGAGGATCTGGAGCCCGCCCGCCGCCTGCCCCACTTTCGCCAGCCGCTCCAGGTCGCTCATGAGGAGATCCGCCCGCTTGTACGGGGTGGCCCGGCGTGCGAAGGCGATGGTGAACCGTTCCGGCGACAGTCTTACGCCCGCTCTTCGCTTCACGACGTCCAGAAGGGCCTTCTTGGACCGGGCGTGGGCCGGCGGAAAGGCTTCCAGGGGGATCGTCATGGCCTGGCGGAGGAGGTACGGGTCCTCTCTCCACCTGGGAAGATGCTCGTCGAAAAGGGCCTGGAAGCCCTCCCCGGTCCATGTGGCAGCGTGGACTCCGTTGGTGATGGCGTGGATCCTCCGGCCCGGGAACATCTCCCGGGAGACCTGTCCGTGTCGGGCCGCCACGCCGTTGGTGAACCGTGCGAAGTGAAGGGCCACATGGGTCATGTTCACCTGGCCTCCGTTCCCTTCCTCTTCTTCGTCGTCCCCCGCCTCCCTCGCCTCTACAAGCCCCGCCGCCTCCAGGAGGGCGGTCCGCTGGGGGCCCAGAACCGACTCCACCAGCTCGGTGGGGAAGCGGTCGTGCCCGGCGGGAACGGGGGTGTGGGTGGTGAAGACGCACCGGCGTCGCACCTGAGCCGCCGCGTTCTCCACGTCGGTTTCGGTAGGTGTCGAGCCGGTTCCTGCCGAGACCATCTCGTCCTCCAGGAGGGCCAGGGCCAGGAAGGCCGAGTGACCTTCGTTTAGATGGAGCGTGATATCCCCGTCGAGGCCCAGGGCCTTCAGAAGGCCGGCACCTCCGAGCCCCAGAACGGCTTCCTGTAGGATCCGCGTCCGGGAGTCGCCACCGTAGAGGGCGTCCGTAATCCTCCGGTCCTCCTCCTGGTTCTCCGGAAGGTCTGTGTCCAGGAGGTAGACCGGGACCTGATGCCCCGTGACCCCCCTCACGGGGTACTCCCACGCCCGCACGGTCACGCTCCGTCCCTCCACCTCCACTTCGACGCGCTCCGGCACCTCCTTCAGCTCCGCCGCCGGATCCCACGCCGCTGGCTCCTCCCCCTGCATCCCGTTCGGGTCCAGGGTCTGACGGAAGTAGCCGCTCCGGTGAACCAGGGAGAAGGCGAAGTAGGGCAGCTCCAGGTCCGCTGCCGCCCGAATGGTGTCCCCGGCCAGGACGCCCAGGCCCCCGCTGTAGGTGGGAAGGTCCGTTCGGAGTCCCACCTCCATGGAGAAGTACGCCACCGACTTCGTTCCCGTCCGCACGTCGGCCTTCTGATCCATAACCCAAACCCATCTGTAAACAGAGTCGTTGCTTTCCGGCACCCCGGATCGCTCTCGAAGACGATAGCTTCGCAGGATCCGCTCCCGACGTCCACCTCATGAGGGGAGCTTGGACTCAGGGGGAGCCCGGTTTGCTCGGAGGGTCGGCCTCGGGCACCTTATGTCCTTTGGCTCTCCCGTGCGGCAGCCGCAACGTGCGGTCCTGGTGGCACGGGGATCAGTGCCACAGAGGAGGAGACGTTTGAGCAAGAAGCCCCCCCAGTCCCGCTCCACCCTGCCTCGGGAGGGACGCCGCCGCGTCCAGATCGAGGGGGTCACCCCGCAGGTCGACGTCGGACGGTTCCCGGTGAAACGGGTGGTGGGTGATGACCTGGAGGTGGAGGCCGACGTCTTCGCCGACGGCCATGACCAGGTGGCGGCGGTGCTCCTTCTGCGGGAGCATGGCCGACGGAAGTGGGAGGAGGCCCCCATGGAGCTGCTGGAAAACGACCGGTGGAGGGGGAGCCTCCCACTGGACGGCCTGGGCCGCTTCGAATACACCGTTCTGGCATGGGCCGACCCCTTTAGGACCTGGCTTCGGGACTTTGAGAGATGGGTGTCGGCGGGGAAGGGGGAGGAGGTGGTCGTGGAGCTTCAGGTGGGGGCCGGGCTGAGTCGAGAGGCGGCTCAGAGGGCCCGGACCCTTCCGGTGTCCAGAGGGGGAGACGAGGGGGCGGCGGAGCGACTGGAGGGATGGGGAGAACGGCTCCAGGAGTGGGCGGACGATCCCAAGGTTCGGAAAACGCCGGAGCTGCTGGAAGGGCCCGACGGCCCCCTGAATGGGGAGCTGCGATCCTTGATCCACCGCTTCCCGGACCGGAGGTTCGCAACGCGGTACGATCCCCTTCTTCCCCTGGTGGTGGACCGGGAGCGCGCCCGCTTCAGCGCCTGGTACGAGTTCTTCCCCCGATCCACCTCCCCGGAACCCGGACGACACGGGACGTTCAAGGATGCCCAGGGCATGCTTCCCTACGTCGCGGGAATGGGATTCGATGTGGTCTACCTTCCTCCCATTCACCCGGTGGGTCGGACGAATCGGAAAGGACGTAACAACCGGCGGACCTGCGAGCCCGGCGAGCCGGGGAGCCCCTGGGCCATTGGCGCCAAGGAGGGAGGCCACACCGCCGTCCATCCCGAACTGGGGACCCTCAAGGACTTTCGGTCCTTTCGGAAGGCAGCGGAGAAGGAAGGATTGGAGGTGGCGCTGGACGTAGCCTTCCAGTGCTCTCCCGACCACCCCTGGGTCGCGGATCACCCGGATTGGTTCCGACACCTCCCCGATGGAAGCATCCGCTTCGCCGAGAACCCTCCGAAGAAGTACGAGGACATCTACCCCATCGACTTCGAGACCGACGATTGGGAGAACCTCTGGCAGGAGCTCAAGGGAGTCTTCTCGTTCTGGATCGACCAGGGGGTGAAGATCTTCCGGGTGGACAATCCCCACACCAAGTCCCTCCCGTTCTGGGAGTGGGTCATCGGGGAGCTCAAAGCGAGTGACCCAGACGTCATTTTTCTGTCCGAGGCCTTCACCCGGCCCAAGATGATGTACCGGCTGGCCAAGCTGGGATTCACCCAGTCGTACACCTACTTCGCCTGGAGAAACAGCAAGTCGGGGCTTACGGACTACATGGAAGAGCTGGCCCACACCCCGGTCCGCGAGTACTTTCGCCCCAACTTCTGGCCCAATACTCCGGACATCCTCACCGAAGTGCTCCAATCAGGGAAGCGGCCTGCTTTCGTCACCCGCTTCGTATTGGCCGCCACCCTATCGTCCAGCTACGGCATCTACGGACCCCCCTTCGAGCTTCTGGAGCACCAGCCTCGGCAGCCGGGGAGCGAGGAGTACCTGGACTCGGAGAAGTACCAGCTCCGACGGTGGGACCTGGACCGAGAGGACAGCCTGTCGGACCTGATCTCCCGGGTGAATCGGATCCGGAGGACGTACTCCGCGCTGGAGCGGAACGAGACCATACGCTTCCACTGGGTGGACAACGACCGCCTCATGGCCTACTCCAAGGGTGCCGGGGAGGAGGACCGGATTCTGGTGGTGGTGAACCTGGATCCGGATCATGTGCAGTCCGGTTGGACCCACCTGGACCTGGGTTCCCTGGGCTTGGAGGCCGGGGCTCCCTTCGAGGTAGAGGATCTACTGGCCGGCGGCCGGTACTTCTGGGAGGGCTCCCGAAACTACGTGGAGTTGAACCCCCACGTCTCGCCGGCCCACATCTTCCGAGTCATTCCCCGGCGCAGAACCGAGGCGGACTTCGAGTACTTCTAGTGTCCCGAGTCAGAGGTTCGTTGAAGCACCGAGGGTGCCGAAGCGCCGCTGTGGCTAGGCGCGACGAACATGAGCGAAGCGAGTACCTGAGCACGAAGTGCGAAGACCAGGAATAG
>SKZC01000201.1 GCA_007127575.1 Gemmatimonadota bacterium | reverse complement strand
TCGCTCCTGGAGGCTGCCCGTTTCCGGGAAGGTTTCGAGTGCTGTGTGGCGGATCTCGACCGTACCCGGAGGCTGAGGCTGGAGAACACCACCTGGAGGGTGGACCAGGAGGAATTCCAGGGATCTCGTTCCCCGGTGCATCGGGTCCGGGCCCCCGGCGCCAGCGGAGATGCGTCCGGACTCCAGTACCCCGCCCCGAACGGAGGAAGCTTCTTCCTCCCAGCGGACCGAACGGACGCGGTCTCCCCCCGGGACGCCGCCCTGGACGAGCTCTTCGAGGTGCTGGCCCTGGGGGTGCGGGACTACTTCCGGAAGACGGGGGTGTTTCGTTCCATCGGGGTGGCCTTGTCGGGAGGGCGGGACTCGCTCCTGACCCTGCTCGTGGCCTGGCATGCCGTCCGCGGCCTCCAGGAATCGGACGAAGCGGAGGAAGACGAGCTCTCCCGTCTCCTGAAGGTATTCTACATGCCGAGCCGCTTCTCCACGGAGGGGACACGCCAGGCGGCGGAGACCATCTGCCGGGAGCTGGGGCTCGAGCTGAAGTCGGATCCCATCGATGAGGCATACCAGAGGGAGATGGAGGCGGCGCAACGGATGCTGCCGCCGGGCGAGGCGCTGGACTCCATTACGCGACAGAACATCCAGGCTCGGGTGCGAGGGGCCCGGATGTGGAACTGGGCCAACGCCGCCGGGGGGCTGTTCCTGCAGACCAGCGACATGAGCGAGAAGGCGGTGGGCTACACCACCGTGGGGGGAGATCTGGAAGGAGCTCTCTCGGTCATCGCCAACGTCCCCAAGACCGTGGTCATCGCCCTTCTGGCCCGACTCCGGGACCGGTTCGGCTTCCAGGCCATCGACCTGACCCTGGAGACGCCCCCGGGTCCCGAGTTGGACGATGAACAGGAGGCGGAGTCCGAGCTCATGCCCTTCGAGGTGCTGGACGCCTGCCTCCACCTGTATGCCGGAGAGAAGCTTTCGCCCGACGAGGTGGCCCGGGCCCTCCCCTCCCTCTTCCCGGATCGATCTCCCGACCGACTCGCCCAGGAGGCCCACCGCTTCGCCCGACTCTTCAGCTCCTCCATCTTCAAGTGGGTCCAGGCGCCCCTCGCCCTTCACGTCGGCTCCCTGGACCTGGACCGGGAACGGGCGCTTCAGCTTCCGGTGGTCCAGAAGAACGAGTGGGGGAACGACCGTGGCGAGGGCACCGCCTGAGGGGAGGGGCCCCGGGGTCCGCAGGTCCTTCTTGCGTCTCCTCAGGCGCGGCGGTAGGGTGGAGAAAGACGTGGTTCACCCCATCTGACGAGGGACCATGCCCCCATTCTCGCCTATCTGGCTCGGGCCCCGGATTCGGGATGAATGATCTTCCCGTCCGGACGGAGGAGGTCCGGGACGGGGGCCGTGGCCGCTCCCGGGAACGATCCCTCATGGAGCGAATCCACGCCGGAGAGTCCCAGGCGATGGACGAGCTCCTGCAACGCTACTGGCTCCCCCTCGTCCGGTACGTTTCCCGGTTCCTCCAGAGTCGAGACGCCGCCGAGGACGTAGTCCAGGAAACCATGCTCCGAGTTTGGGAGGGGCGAGCGGAGTGGACTCCGTCCCACCGGCTCCAGAGCTTCCTCTACCGGATCGCTCGGAATCTGGCGCTGAACGAACGGGATAAGGGCCGGGTGCGGAAAGCCTGGGCCGACTCACAGTCCCGGGAGGTGCCGGAGCCCGAGCCCACGCCCCTGGACCTCACGGAGCGCAGAGAGCTTCAGGAGCGGCTGGACTCCCTGGTGTCGGCCCTCCCGCCCAAACGACGGGAGGTCTTCATCCTCTCTCGGTATCACGGGCACACCTATCGGGAGATCGCCGAGATCATGGACATCTCGCCACAGACGGTGGCGAACCAGATGACCGCGGCTCTGGACCGTCTCCGGACCCACCTCCGTCCCGAAATCCAGTTGTACCTCAGCCGCTCCAGGATCCGCCTGGTGGATCCTCAGAGGAGTTCCCACAGAGAATAGCCCCTTCGCCCCTGGATGCCTGTTGCAGACATAGGGGTACCAAACGGTTTCTCGGAAGGGAGGAGGGGAGATGAGGTTGCTCTGGGGCTGGCCTGTCCGGCTGTTGGCACTGGGGTGGGTTGTGGGCTTTGCGTGGGCCGGATGCCGCACACCTCCCCCCGAGCCGCAGGGGCCTACAGCCGACCACCGGGACTGGTATGCCTCGGGCGGCGACTTGGCTCACACCCGGTACTCCTCCCTGGATCAGATCGGTCCGGAAAACGTGGAGGAGCTCCAGGTCCTCTGGCGCCGCTCCGCCGCAGATCCACGCTGGAGGGCTGAGTTCCCCTCCCTCGGCTCCCCCTCCTACCTCAGATCCATTCCCATCATGGCTCGAGGCACCCTCTACGCTCAGAACAACCTGGGCTTCGTGGAGGCGTTCCATCCCGGCACCGGGGAGACACTGTGGCGGCAGGATCCGGTGGAGATCAGTCAGGAAGAACTCTCCGCCCAGAGCACCCGAGGGGTGGCCTTCTGGCACGGAGGGGGGGAGGGGGCGGGGCGTATCCTGGCCGTCCGCGGGGAGTACCTGTACGCCCTGCACGCCGAGACGGGGGAGCGGATCGCCGAGTTCGGAGACGAGGGACGGGTCCTCCTCCGCAACCCGGGCGAGGATGCCTTTCCGTTCCGGTGGACCTCGGCACCCCTATTGGTGCATGACGTGGTGGTCATCGGAGGGATGCGAGGGGGGGCCGGCGACTTCGCGCCCATCAAGGAAC
>SKZC01000183.1 GCA_007127575.1 Gemmatimonadota bacterium | reverse complement strand
TCCTCGTAGCGGAGATCGAGAGCCTCGTCGTCGAGCTCGGGCGAGACGGGACGGGCGGCGATCGCCATGGCCCGCCCCCGCAGGTTGTCGATGGCCAGCACCACATCGGTGAAAACCACCAGGGCCTCCGGGAGACCCAGGTCGTCTTCGGGTGGGTGGGGAAGCCGTTCAATTCTCCGGACCATGTCGTAGGAGAAGTATCCTACGGCTCCACCCCAGAACCGGGGCAGCCCGGGAACGTGCGCGGGCGTCTGTTCCCGAAGCTTCCGGTCCAGACTCGCCAACGGTTCGGAGTCGGGCACCGGCCGCCATCCCTCGTCCGGAGTCCATTCCTCCGCACCACCTTCCCGAAGCCGCCACGCCGAGCGAGGCTCGGTTCCGAGAAACGTGTAGCGAGCCCATTGATCTCCTCCCACCACGGACTCCAGAAGGAAGGAAAAGGGCGGGCGAGCGAGCTTCCCGTAGGCGCTTACCGCCGTGTCCAGATCGAAGAGGATCTCCCTTCGCACGGGAACAACCCGAGCGCTTTGGGAAAGGTGGACGAAGTCCTGGAAGGTGGGGAGGAGGCCCATGACGCCGGCTGAGAGGAAGATGACGACTCCGGGAGCGGGGCGAATGTCCCCTGGCGAAGCACGAAAGTCAACCGCCGTGGTGGCGGTGGATACCGGCGGAACCTTCACGGACCTCATCCTCCTGAAGGACGGTGAGGTCCGGATCCTGAAAGTGCCCTCCACGCCCGAAGATCCTTCGGCGGCGGTCCTGGAAGGTCTTCGGAAGCTCGTTCCCGACTCTGCCGAGTTCCGCTTGGTCCACGGCTCCACTGTGGCTACCAACGCCCTCCTGGAACGAACGGGGGCACGGGTGGCGCTGGTAACCAACCAGGGCTTCGAGGACGTAGTGGAAATCCGACGCCAGGACCGGCCGGCCCTCTACGCCCTCCACCCGACTCGACCGCCACCTCTGGTAGCCCCCGACGATCGGGTCGGCATTCCGGGACGCATCGCCTACGACGGAACCGAGGTCGAGCCCCTTTCCCGGGACGCACTCCAGGAGCTAAGCGCACGTCTGGAGGGGGCGGAATCCGTCGCGGTGTGCCTCCTCCATTCCTACGCCCATCCCGACCACGAAGACGAAGTGGCCAGAGCCCTGGAGCCCCTCCAGGTCCCGGTGTCCCTCTCCTCCCGGATCCTCCCGGAATACCGGGAGTACGAGCGAACTGCCACGACGGTGGTCAACGCCTACGTCCGCCCGGTCATGTCCCGCTACCTGAGCCGCATAGAGGAGCAATCCGGGGCTGAGCGCGTCCGTATCATGGGCTCCGACGGAGGGGCGCTCTCCGTGTCCCGGGCTTCCACCGAGCCGGTTCACACGGTTCTATCGGGCCCGGCCGGGGGAGTGGTGGGAGGGCTGGAGTGGGCCCGGCGCACGGGCTGGGGGAAGATCCTCACGTTCGACATGGGAGGAACCTCCACCGACGTGGCGTTGGTGCCGGGACGTCTCCTCCGGACCCGGGAATTCCACATCGCCGACACTCCCGTGGCCATTCCCCTTCTCGACATTCACACCGTGGGGGCGGGAGGCGGATCGTTGGCTCACATCGACGCGGGGGGTGCTCTGCGCGTGGGGCCGGCGAGCGCCGGCGCGGACCCCGGCCCGGTGGTCTATGGTCGGGGAGGCTCCATCCCTACGGTGACGGACGCCCATGTGCTGCTGGGGCGACTTCCCCCGGAGTCCTTCCTGGGAGGAGAGGGATCACTGGACATCCGCGGGCTCCGAGAGGCTTTCCTCCCCATGGCCGAAACCATTGGAGGGGACGTGGAAGAGGTGGCCTCCGGAGTGCTTTCGGTGGCGAACACCGCTATGGAGGGGGCACTCCGGGTCATTTCGGTGGACCGGGGGCATGACCCTCGAGACTTCGCCCTCGTCTCCTTTGGGGGAGCGGGAGGTCTTCACGCCGCGGCGTTGGCAACCCGGTTGGGTGTAGCCACGGTGATCGTCCCCCCGGACCCCGGGCTCCTTTCCGCCTTCGGGATGCTGGCTGCACCAGTCACCCGGGAACGCTCCCGAACCCTCCTCCTCTCCAACCGGGAGATGGACGGGGAGGGCGAGCTGGAGCTGAAGATGAAGCTACTGGAGGAGGAGGCCCGGGAGGAGATGGAGCGAGAGGGGCACGACCCCGCGGAGCTCGAGGTGGAACGATGGGTGGACGCCCGGTACCGGGGACAGAGCTTCGAGATCACGGTGCCGGCCTCCGATTGGGTCCACCACTTTCACCGTCGGCATCGGGAACGCTACGGCTACGCCCGGAACGATGCGGTAGTGGAGGCCGTCACCCTCCGGGCCCGAGTCCGAAGTCCGGGAAGCCCTCCCACCCTGACGGAGCTCCCCCCTGCCCAGGAGCCCTCGCCCCCTACCCAGGAGACTTCCGTCTACACCGAGGGTAGGTGGTCCACCGGGAAACAGGTATGGCGCAGCTCACTCCGGCCGGGGCACCGCCTCGACGGTCCGGTCCGGGTCCTGGAGTACAGCTCCACCACCTGGGTTCCGCCAGGGTGGCACCTCCAGGTGCACCCTACGGGTGCGCTACTGCTCACCGTCGATCCGCCGGAAGAGTGATCCTCATCCCTCCTAGCACCTCGTTGCGGAGGTCCGCGGACATTCGAGCGCCGCTGCATCCGCTGTGGCGTCGTTGCTCCTCCTCGCAATAGCGCTGCTATTCCTGGTCTTCGCACTTCGTGCTCAGGTACTCGCTTCGCTCATGTTCGTCGCGCCTAGCCACAGCGG
>SKZC01000252.1 GCA_007127575.1 Gemmatimonadota bacterium | reverse complement strand
CGGCCCTGGTGGGTCCGCACCTCGTTGTACTTCCTCAGGAACGCGTCCAGATCCTCCTGAAGCTCCGCAATCGAGTGGGTTACCCCATGAGCGACCCGTGCCATGTGTGCCATGTGTGTGCCAAAACGGGGGTCAGATGGCGACATACAAGAAAACGGCCCAGTGAGCAAAATCGCCTCACTGAGCCATTTTCTTGAGGTGGGCTTACTGCACCCAAGCGGAGGCGGCGGGAGTCGTCTGCGGTGGGGCTTGGGCCCCATCCTCGACGGTCTCGCGGGAGGACAGGATCACTCTTCGATACCCTGGTCAGTCCGCTCGGCTGATCTCCGGGCGGGCCTTCGGCCCGTCCTCGATCGTCTCGCGGGAAGGCGGCGCTGCTCTTCGACACGGTCCCAGCCCGCTCGGCTCGAACCCTACGGGTTTACGCATCGGCTGGCGCCGATGCTCGCGGCCCGCCTGACGGCGGCCCGCCGACTCCCGCCGCCTCCATGGCCCCCCACGAAAAAGCCCCTGCAGCCGAAGGGGCTGCAGGGGCCATGGAGGCGGCGGGAGTCGAACCCGCGTCCGCGAATCGATCCTGCAAGGCCTCTACGTGCGTAGATCACCGTTCAGGTTCGCCTGACGGCGGCCGGTGATCCACCGCGCTGCCAGGCTAACCGTCATAAAGTCTCGTCCTGGGTGAGACGGTACCACCCGAGGACCAGCCTGAATCGTTGACGTTCCTCTGGCCCGCCTCAGGCGAGCCGACCAGGGAACGGGCTACTTGGTTAAGCAGCCAGCGCCATGTCGTTGTTGGCGTTTGAAAAATTTCCCGGTTGTTTTACGAGGCCTCCGGGACCTCGGCACGCAGCCCTACGTTCACAAAACGCGTCGAAACCGTGTCGCCCCCTTCTCCTTCTTCTACTGTGGATCCGTCGAACCCGTGATCCGGGCTCACTTCCTTCTACCCTCGCCCGGGAACCAAGGTCCAAGGCCCGCCACCTGGACTCTCAGGCCGCCGTCCGTGCCAGGTGCTCTCGGAGGTATCCGTCCAGGAGCCTTCGAACCTCGTCCAGCTCCGTCACCTGAAACAGTTCCTGGCGGAGTCGCTTCCCGTCGGGCAGTCCCTTGGTGTACCAGCCCAGGTGCTTGCGGAACTCCCGAACGCTGCGGTCCGCGTCTTCCTCGAAGGCCACCGCGTTCTCTGCGTGGCGGACGCAAATGCGGAAGCGGTCCTCCACCGATGGGTCCCCGGGGATAGGTCGTCCATCCAATGCGGCCCGGGCCTGTCGAAAGAGCCACGGGGCTCCGTGAGAGCCCCGGGCGATCATGATTCCCCGACATCCGGTCTCTTCCTTCATCCGGGCCGCGTCCTCACCGGTTCGGATGTCTCCATTTCCGATGACGGGGATCTCCACCGCCTCCGTCAGCGCCCGGATCTCATCCCACCGGGCCTGGCCGGAGTACATCTCCGCCCGGGTCCGAGGGTGGAGGGTCACAGCCCAGGCGCCTGCCTCCTCGCAGGTGCGCCCGATCTTCACGGGATCCCGACTGCCCTCGTCGAAGCCGCTACGGATCTTCGCGGTGGTGGGCAACGGTGTGGCCTCGTCCACCGCCTCCACGATGGCCCGGACGAGGCCGAGATCCCGGAGGCATCCCGAACCTCCGTTCCGCTTCACCACCTTCTTCACCGGGCACCCGAAGTTGATGTCGATGAAATCCGGCTGGAGGGTGCTGTGCACGAAGTCCGCGGCCTCCGCCATCATCGCCGGCTCCGCCCCGAAGATCTGCACCCCGATGGGGCGCTCCTCCTCGTGGAAGCGAAGATAGTCCATGGTGCGTTGGTTTCCCTGACAGATCCCGGCAGCACTCACGAACTCGCTCACGACCACGTCCGCCCCGAAGTCCCGGCAAAGCCGACGGAACGGGGACTCGCTTACCCCGGCCTGCGGCGCCAGGAACAGGGGTGTAGCCCCTCCATGGAGGTAGAGGTGGAGAAGGTCGCTCATGCCGAAAAAGGTACTCTGGGAAGCGCTTGGAGAGAAGCCGGTGGGAGCGCGCACACCAGGCTTCACGCCACCCCGCCGGAAGGCTTTGACATCCCCTGGGCCTTGCCGTAGAGTTCGGTTCACTTTCTCCGGAGTCCGTCAAGATCCGAAATTCGACGTGTGCGAGACGCTCGCCCCTGGGAGGGCATTCATGAAATTACGACAACTCTTCACGCTCGACGGTGTGAACCTCGAGCTGGAGTCCGAAAGTAAGGACGATATTCTGAAGGAGTTGATCCAGCTTCTGGATCTGGAGGAGAAGTCGGAGGCGATCCTCTTCAAGACGCTGAAGAGGCGAGAAAACCTGGGCTCGACGGGGATCGGGAAAGGCATCGCCATTCCCCACTGTCGGTCCCTGGTGGTGAACGAGCTCCGACTCGCGTATGGCCGTAAGCCCGGCGGAGTGGATTTCAACGCCATCGACGGGGAGCCGGTGTATAACTTCTTCCTCATTGTAGCTCCCCCCCTTGAAGTGTCCAACCAGTACCTCCCGGTACTGGGTAAGATCGCCCAGTTCGCCAAGGACCCGGACATTCCCGGGAAGCTCACCGAGATGGAGGATCCGCAGGACTTCCTCGATCTCCTGGAGGACCGGGCACCATGACCGCAGCCGCCGATCGCGCCAGGATGGACCCCCAGCTCATGCTCCTCTTGGAGCTGCAGGACCTTCGGGCTCAAAGGAAGGAGCTGGCCGAGAGCGAGCAAGCGGGTCAGGTGGAGTCCGAGCACTTTCACATCGACCCCACCGCCGCAGGGCAGGAACTGGATCTGAAGATCGCTGAGTTGGAAGGGGAGTTGGATCCCGGTGTGCGCGCCCGCTACGAACGAATCCTACCAAGCCGAGACCGGGTGGTGGTACCCGTGATCAACGGGGTGTGCTACGGCTGCTTCGTCTCGATTCCCACCGCTACGGCAGGAGATCAGGAGTCGCATACGGACGTGCAGGGGTGCGAGCACTGCGGGTCCTTCATCTACATCCTCGGGTAGTGTCCCGACGGACAACACTAGGCCCCGACGGACGACGGTAGGGTCCTGGGACGCGCCACCGTGGAACGGCTCCCAGGACCCTACTTCGTCACGAACATCTTCAGGATCTGGGACTGGCCGTTCACGGTGAGCTCCAGGATGTAGACCCCGGAGGCCACGAAAGCCCCCGACTGGTCTCTCCCATCCCAGTACGCCTCGTACCGCCCCGGAAAGGGGAACTCCAGCTCCAGGATCGGCACCCCCTCCCCCGACGGGTGATCTACCGTGGTAGGGGACGCTACATACTGCAGGAGCAGGTTGTAAATCCGGACGGATACCGTTGCCGGGCGCCCGTCGACGAAGATTTCATCGAAAAGCTGGAACGGAATCCGGGTTTCCGGATTGAAGGGGTTAGGATAGTTCTGCTCCAAGCTGAAGCCGACGTCCTGACCCCCGGCCTGGCCTCCCATGGGGGGAAACTCCTGCCCCTCCAGGGAACCCATCGAGACGAATAGGGCGAGGAGGAGGAAAAAGACGCAGCAGGTGCGTCGCATTCATCCCTCCGCACAGAGCCCTGTGCCGTAACAGTGTACCGATAGACCTCCAAGGCTACTGGACCTCTCACCACCACTCCACTTCTTTCGCACTATAACGTGCGGTGAAGAACCGGGTCAAGGATTGTCCGTATCCGCCTCTCCCTTCCTCTCCGCAAGGGAGGAGAACTGCGCCTCCAGCAGGGGCAAGCTCCGAAGACGACGGCTCCCTGCGAGATGGAAGTGCAGGAAGTCCGAGAGAAGCTTCAGGTGGGCCGAGGGCCTGCGGAGTTCTCGAGGAGGCCTCCCGGCCATGAGCGCCCTCAGGTGCTCCCGGGCCACCGGTCCCACACGTGGGAAACTCCCCGAGCTCCCGCACCGCTGGCATCGCATCCCCCCTTCTCCCGCGTCGAAGCGCCCGACTTCGTCGGTGGCCAGGGAGACCCCACACACCACACACACCTCCAGAACCGGTGCGAAGCCCAACACGGTGACCATGCTCCACGCCCCGGCCAGGATCCAGCCGGGCCGCATCCCATCCTCGGCACCTTCCACGGCGTCCAGGCTCGCCAGAAATCCCCGGAAGAGGGGAACGCCCGCCTCCTCCCCTACATGGGCCAAAACGATTTCGGCAATGAGGCTCGCGCCACTGAGTCCCAGGATGCTTCGACTGAGACCCGGCCGGGTCCGGGTGTCGGAGAAGGATCGGAAGGTCTGGAGGTCTCGACCTTCTCGGACGTGGAAGGTGAGAAGCCCGTCGGCGAAGGTCTCCAGGGAGGACCCGCTCCGGGAGCTCCCCTTCCTCACTCCCCGAGCCATGGCTCCCAGCATTCCGTGGTCCTGGGTGAGAAACCGGAGGATCAGACTCGTGTCCCCATACGGATGAGCCCGAAGGAGAACGGCCCGGGACGTGACGATGGACATTTGAACGGTCCGGTGAACGGTCCGGGGAAGGCTACCCCAGCTCCCGGAGGCGTTGAAGCAACTTCTCCCTCCGCTTTCGGTACCGCTCTTTGGCCTCGTCCGTGGGACGGTCCAAGGATTCGAACTCTTCATCCAGCCGGGCGATGGACAGCAGGAGTTCCTCCCGGTCCCCGCCGGATCCCTCGTCGTCAGCCAGTTCGCCCACTGCCGGACTGTCCTCCCGCCGGACGGGCTCAGGCCCGGCCGAAGCACTGGGGTCCCGTCGGAGGGCCCAGATCGCCGCGGCGGTGAGAAGGAGCGCCAATAGGACCGCCAGCTCCCGGACTGGGACCGAAAAGGCGTCCCCTCCCTCCGAAAGCCGCGCCACCTGATCCGAAACGCCCTCCGCTGCGTACCGCCGGAACTGGACCCCGGGTTCCATCTCCACCGGCCGCTCCTGCGTCAGCCCCTCGGCTTCCAGCGGAGGAGCCGGCTCGGAGATGAGCACCTGAACCATCTCGGTATAGCCGGGCAGCGGAACGTCCAGGTTCAGGTCCGGAATATCGTACGTCACTACAAAGAGGCGCTCTCCGGGAGGAACGGGAGCATACACGT
Source organism: Gemmatimonadota bacterium (assembly GCA_007127575.1). Taxonomy (GTDB): domain Bacteria; phylum Gemmatimonadota; class Gemmatimonadetes; order Longimicrobiales; family Gaopeijiaceae; genus SKZC01. The sequence goes on along the minus strand of SKZC01000252.1, from coordinate 5,640 downwards.
GGAGCACCCCGTCCCGGAATTCCACGGCGTCGTCCCCCAGATCTCCCTGACCCACCTGGAAGTTGGTGGCGGCCTCGGGCAGTGGATACCTCCAGGTGGGCTCGTCCCCCTCGGCCACCCACGTCCAGTCGGATGCGTTCTGCACCTCGAACAGATCCGTGACGTTCCACCCCGCTTCCGTCCGATTGATGAAGAGATTGCGGATGGTGATGGTGAGCTCTTCCCCACCCTCACCGGCCCCTCGAGTCTCGTAGGTCTGTATCGTGTAGAGGGAGTCCAGCTGGGAAACGGAAGAAACCGGGGAGCCGAAGTAGAGGATCCCGTACCGCCGTACGGAGGCAAAGAAGACGTCCCGTTGGTTCCCCGAGCCGGGTAGGCGTGGCAGGGCGAACCGGAAAGAACCGTCGGATTCAACCCGGACGGAGTCCACGGGACCGGCGCTTTCGGGCCCCACCTGGTGAAGGACGACGGTGGCGGTGTCCACCGCCTGGGCTCCCAGAAGGACCTGGCCGTGAAGCTCCGGGTTCACCTCTTCCTGAGCGGCCCGCAGTCCGGTGGCACCCGCCAGGAGCAAGAGTACCCCCAGAAGCCCGATGCCGGGCCAAAGGGGAGGACTCCCGGCCGGGCCGGTCCACCCGGTTGAAAGCCGGCTCACGTCAGGGGGAGAACCGGCCGAAGTCCTCCGGATTCAGCTTCCGGAGATACTCCTGCAGCTCTTCAGGACCCATGAGGGGCTCTTCCTCTTCGCCCTGCTCCTCCTCCCCCGAGGTCTGGAAGTCCTGGGCGTCCTCGGCTTCCGTAATCTCGATGGACGCCCGCTCCAGCAGGTCCTGGTGGGCGAAGATCTGGGCGTCGGAGCGAAGGGCTACCGCGATGGAGTCGGAGGGTCTCGCATCCACAGTAATGAGTTCCTCCAAACGGCGGATGACGAGCTCCGCGTAGTACGTGTTGTCGGCCACACGCGTGATAACCACCCGTTCCAGATCCCCCCCGAGCCCGGAGAGAACAGACATGAGGAGGTCATGGGTGAGGGGTCTGGAAAACTTCATGTCCGCCAATTGCATCGCGATGGCACTGGCCTCCCCCGGACCGATCCAGATGGGAAGCACTCGCTCCCCATCCGACTCCTGAAGGATCACCACAGGGGTGTTGGAGGCCCGATCCAGCCCCAGACTCTGAACCTTCACCTTGATGAGCCCTCCCTGCTGGCTCTCATCCGCTCCCATGGCACCTCCCTGGAGCACCCTCCGAAGCCTCGTACCTGGGTCAGGGTTGGCTGAACCCGAAGCTCCGGCGGCCGGGAAAGGCCCGCGCCGGAAGCCCCGGAGGCCGAGGTCCCGCTCCTGCTCCTGGATCTGGAAATCGATTGCGTGCGGGAATTCGGACCGATCCTCCGGCCGATCTCCACACCCTCACAGGTGGGGTACTCCCGATCACGCGATGGGGTTCACGGGCTCCGGATTTACCGGTGCGCCGGCCCACACCGGCACGGCCCGGTTCGCCGGAGGCGGTACCCGGGCCCGGCCGGTCCGGATCCGTCGCCGGAAGCCGGGGCCTCCTCGCCCCGACTCCCGGCGGAACAGTCAGAGACCCAGGGCTTCCTTCAGCTCGTTCACCCGGTCCGTGGCCTCCCAGGGGAAGAGGCGCACCGAATCCCCATTAGCACCGGGGTGAGGCACCTCTTCGGACTGGCGACCGAAGTGGCCCAGAACCGCCGTCCGCTGGAAGATCGGGTCCGTGAGGCGGAGGCGCTCGATGATTCCGTCCGGGCGCAGGTCGAAGACCTTTCGGACCGCCCGAACCATCTGCTCTTCGGGCACCTTTCCCGTCCCGAAGGCGTCCACGTGGACCGAGACCGGCTCGGCAACGCCAATGGCGTAGGCCAACTGGATCTCGCAGCGCCGTGCCGCACCGGCCGCGATCAGGTTTTTCGCCGCCCACCGAGCGGCGTAGGCTGCGGAACGGTCCACCTTAGTGGAATCCTTCCCGCTGAACGCTCCCCCCCCGTGGCGACCCATCCCGCCGTAGGTATCCACGATGATCTTTCGTCCCGTGAGGCCCGCATCTCCTTGGGGCCCTCCCACGACGAAGTTCCCGGTGGGGTTGATGTGGAAGGTGCAGTCCCCGGGATCCAGGAGCTCCTCCGGGAGGGCCGGGACCACCACCTGGTCGATGATGGTGCTCCGGATCTCTTCGGAGCCAATGTCCGGGTCGTGTTGCGCACTCACCACCACGGTGTCGATGCGCACCGGTTCGTCGCCATCGTACTCCACCGTCACCTGGGCCTTTCCGTCGGGACGGAGCCAGGGGAGCTCGCCGTTGTGCCGGACTTCGGCCAGGCGACCCACCAGACGGTGAGCGAAGACGATGGGGGCCGGCATGAGAACGTCCGTCTCATCCGTGGCGTAACCGAACATCATCCCCTGGTCTCCCGCCCCACCGGTGTCCACCCCCTGGGCGATGTCGGGGGACTGCCGATCCAGGCTCACCAACACCCCGCAGGTCTCCGCATCGATTCCGTGCGCCGAGTTGGTGTAGCCCACGTCCTTGAGGACTCCGCGCACGACTTCGGGGATTTCCAGGTAGCCCTGCGTGGAGATTTCTCCGGCCACCAGGACCAGCCCGGTGGTCACCAGCGTCTCGCAGGCTACCCGGGAGTTGGGATCCTGGGCGAGGATGCCGTCGAGAACAGCATCGGATACTTGGTCGGCGAGCTTGTCGGGGTGGCCCTCACCGACGGACTCGGATGTGAATAGGCGTTTGCTCAAGGGGCTCGTCGCCTCCTGATTGAGTAATGAACTTGAAAGTGTCGAGATGTGTGTACCGCAAAAAAGACCGGGCGAAGCCTGCAAACCGCTTGCGCCCGGGGGCAGACCATTACCGTAAGGAAACTCTACTGAACGGACAAGCTCCAGCGCCCGGAGAAGGCGGATAGGTCCACTGATGAGCCCACCCCCTCCACGAGGCAATCCGTGACGTCCCGGGTCGTGGGAGCCGCCAGCGCCTTCCGGGCCTGGGTGCGGGCCTCCTCCACGCGAAACTCCCGGATGACCTTTCGGGACTCCGCCAGGGAGGGCCACGGCACGGAGAGGGAGTAGATGTCCAGGCCCAGGAGCAGGTAGGCGCCCAACGGGTTGGCGGCCATCTCACCACAGACGCTCACCTCGATTCCGGCCCCTCGGGCGACACGGGCGATCTGGTGGAGCTGTCGCACCACCGAGGGATGGAAGGGATTGTAGAACCGCGCGAGCTGTGCGTTCGTCCGATCCACGGCCAGGGTGTACTGTACCAGATCGTTGGTGCCGATGGAGAAAAAGTCGCAGTGGCGAGCCAGCTCCACCGCGTCCAGGGCCGCTGCCGGGGTCTCGATGAGGATGCCCACCTTGTAGCCGGAGTAGAAGGGCTGCCCCTGTTTCTTGAGCGTCTCCTCCTCCTCTCCTAGCAACTCCCGGACCCGAAGAACTTCCTCCACGTCGTTTACCAGCGGGAGCATGATCCGCACGTCGCCGTGAACGGTAGCTCGGAGGATGGCCCGAAGCTGGGGCCGGAAGAGGTCCAGTCGGTCCAGACACACCCGGATGGCCCGCCAACCCAGGAAGGGGTTCTCCTCACGGGTCATCTGAAGAAACATGGGGAACTTGTCACCCCCGAGATCATACGTCCGGATCACCACCGCCCCGTCGGGAAACGCCTCAGCGGCCTGACGGTACGCCTGGTACTGCTCCTCCTCCTCGGGCATGGAGCTCCGGCCCACCACCAGGAACTCCGTCCGGAAGAGCCCAATCCCTTCCGCACCTTGCTGCCGGGCCTTTTCCACCTCCGCCGGAAGATCCACGTTGGCTCGGAGTGCAACCGGGTGTCCGTCCTTGGTCACCGCGTCCAGCTTGGAGGTGAGCTCGACTTCCCGCTCCCACTCCTTAAGCCGGACTTTGCGCTGCCGGTAGGTCTCCCGATCCCGGTCGTCGGGGTCCAGGACCACTCGGCCCACCCGGCCATCCAGGATCGCCTCCTGGCCATCCCGGGCCACCCGGGAGATGTCCACCAGTCCCACCACTGACGGGATGGCCAGCGAACGCGCCAAGATCGCCCAGTGGGAGGTCCGAGTCCCTTCGTCGGTGGCGATTCCGAGGATACGCTCCGGATCCATCTGAACGGTGAGCGAAGGGCTGAGATTCCTAGCCACAATGACCACCGGCTCTCCTAGAGCCCCCAGATCCCCCGGCTCCGGCTGGCCCAGGAGTCGGTAGAGCACCCGCACCTGGAGGTCCTCCAGGTCGTTGAGGCGATCCAGCACCATGGGATTCCCGGTGCGCATCCAGATCGCCTGGAGCTCCAGCATCCTCCAGTCGAAGGCCCGGGCGGCGCTGAGGCGGTTCTCTCGGATGTACCGGACCGTCCCGTCCACCACCTCCTGATCGTCCAGCATCAGAAGCTGCGGCTCGAAGATCCGGGCCTCCATAGTCCCCAGCCGCTCCGCGGTGGCCTTCCGGACCTCCCTCGTCCTCCCCTTCGCCCACTCCCGAACCTCATGGAAACGGGCCACCTCCTCTTCGACCTGACCTTCCGGGATGGTCTGGTGTGGAACCTCCGGAACTCCCCACCGCAGCACGTGCACGGGGCCGGTGACGAGCCCCTCCGCCGCCGGAAAACCGTCGCGCACCATGGCCATCCTCAGAGCTCCTCGAAGCCTCGGTCCACGAGACCGACCAACGCGTCCACGGCGTCGGCGGCGTCCGGTCCCTCCCCCCGAATCGTCATCTCACTTCCCTGCTCCGCTGCCAACATGAGCACCCCCATGATGCTCTTCCCATTCACTTCCAGTCCTTCCTTCTCGATGGTGATCTGTGCCTGAAACCGCCCGGCGAGCTTCACCATCTCTGCCGCGGGACGTGCGTGCAGTCCCATGGGATTTCGGATCTTCACGGTTCGCACCTGAACCCCCTCATCATTCATCGGACGCCCCCCAGGACCCCGAGGACGACGAGACCCACGGCCACCGCCCCGGCGGTCCAAGACCAGAGCACCGCCCCCTTCCGAACGCCGAGGTAGAAGAGGAATGCGGCTACGGGAATCCAGGGCCCGACCACCGCGGCCGGACCCGCTTCCAGGCCTCGTGCCACGAGTAGACCCGTGAGGAGGCCGAGAAGAAGAACCCCGATGGAGGCGATACGCTCCGCCTTGCCCAGGAGGTCGGCGCGCTGAAGGGCTTCCGCCACGCGCGGACCCTCTCGTAGACCCACGTTCACGCCCCAGGCCCGCAGGCCGAAGTGAACCATGTTGTACCCCGTAAGAAACAGGCCCACCGCCAACCACCACGGCGCACCCAAGAGGAGCGCCACGGCAGCCGCCAGGAGTGAGGTGGGAAGCCAGGATGCCCAGATGAGGCTGTCTCCCATGCTTCCCAGCGGACCTCGAATGGCGGTCTTGAAACGGCGAATGGCGTGGGCCGGCAGGCCTTCCTCCTCCATGCGAGCCACAGCTCCCAGGGCCACCCCCGCCAGGTAAGGGTGGGAGTTGAAGTGTTCCACGTGCCGAACCAACGGGTTCTCCGGGTGGGGATCGCCGCCCTCCTGATCCATCCGCCCGCTAGTGCGACGTAAAACTGGGAGGAGGGCGAAGCCCACCCCGGCCCCGATCATG
>SKZC01000030.1 GCA_007127575.1 Gemmatimonadota bacterium | reverse complement strand
GAGGGAATGTGGAAGGGGCGCCCCGTGGTGGGGGGAAACACTGGGGGGATCCGGCTCCAGCTCACGGACCACCACACCGGCTTCCTGGTGAATTCCCCGGAGGGGGCGGCTCTCCGCTTCCGCCAGCTCCTTCACAATCGGGAGCTTCGGGAACGGATCGGTCGGACGGCCCGGACCTTCGTTCGAGACAACTTTCTCCTCACTCGGCTCCTCCGGGAGCACCTCACCGTCTTTCACGCGCTCATGCGCGGCGAGGAGGAACGGGTGGACCTCACGGCGCCGTGGGCGGTTCCCGCCGATCGGCGGCTGGCGGGGGCGGAGGGGGTTTCGTAACCGCCTCCGCGTTCATGTACCTCGAGGGATAACCCTATGGAGATGCTGAGCTTCCTGGACTGGTCGTTCTACGGAAACCCCCTTCGGAGCTGGGGGCTGGCCCTTCTCGTCCTGGTCCTGGCCTATCTCGGGGGCCGGCTACTCCTCCGTCTCGTGGCGGGCCGTGCCGAGGCCGTGGCCAGTCGCATCGGAACCGAGCTTCCCGCCTTGCTGGGGGGACTCCTTCGGAAGACCCACGGGTTCGTGGTGGGGGTGTTCGCCCTGTGGGTGGCATCCACTGTGCTCACGCTTCCGGTTCCGATTCCGGAGCGACTCCGCACGCTGGTCGTTGTGGCCTTCCTCGTTCAGACCGCCCTCTGGGCCACCGAGGTAGTGAACTTCGTCCTGACGCGATATCGGGAGCGACAGGTAGAGGAGGACCCGGGGGCGGCAACGGCGGTGGGGGCCCTGGGCTTCCTGGCTCGTGTCGGACTCTGGTCCCTCTTCGCTCTGTTGATTCTGGACAACCTGGGTGTCCAGATCACCGCCCTCATCGCAGGGATGGGCGTGGGAGGCATCGCCGTGGCGCTGGCCCTTCAAAACGTGCTGGGTGACCTCTTTGGCTCCCTCTCCATCGTCTTCGATCGACCCTTCGTCATCGGGGATTTCATCATCGTGGACGACCTGATGGGTACGGTGGAGTACGTGGGCCTCAAGACGACCCGAATCCGGTCGCTTTCCGGGGAGCAGCTCGTCTTCTCCAACTCCGACCTCCTATCCTCCCGTGTTCGGAACTTCAAACGGATGGACGAGCGCCGGGTCCTCTTCCACTTCGGCGTCACCTACGACACGGGGTACGATCGACTGAAGGAGATCCCGTCCATCGTCGAAGGTCTGGTGGAGGCGGATGACAACGCCCGCTTCGACCGGTGCCACTTCCAGGAGTATGGCGACTCCGCCCTGGTCTTCGAGACGGTGTACTTCATGTTGGTACCGGACTTCAACGCCTTCATGGACAGCCAGGAGAAGATCAATCTAGAGCTCTACAGGATCTTCGGGGAAAAGGGGATCGAATTTGCGTTCCCCACCCGAACGGTCCACCTCGAATGGGCCGGCCCCGCACCCGCCGAGCCCCGCCTGGCTCCCGAATCTCGGTCCGCGTAGGTGGATTCCCAACGCGGGTTGCACGAATCCTGGTGCTCGGCCCTTCTCGCCGGTGCATATCGACCCACCTAGTCGGAGGAATGAGACGACATGACTGGCAGCGAACGACTCATCGTGGCCTCCAACCGGCTCCCGGTGATCCTGAGTCGGAGTCCGGAAGGGGGTTGGACCTTCAACCGGGGTTCCGGCGGGCTCATCACGGCCCTGGAACCGGTGCTTCGCGAGCGGGAAGGGACCTGGATCGGATGGCCCGGCGTGGGAGGGGACGAGCTGGAGGAGGTGGAAAGTCTCCTGGATCGAGAGTCCGGGCGTCTCGGGTACCGGGTCCGTGGGGTCGGTCTCACCCCCCGGGAGGAGGAGGACTTCTACCTCGGGTTTTCCAACCAAGTGGTATGGCCCCTCTTCCACGACTTCCAGACCCAGTGCAACTTCGATCCCAGCTTCTGGCAGGCCTACCGGGACGTAAACCGCCGGTTCGCCAAGGTCATCGGGGAGAACTCGGCACCGGGTGATTTCATCTGGGTCCAGGACTACCACCTCATGTCCGTGGCCGAGGAGCTCGTCCAGGCCGACAGTCCGCGGAGGACCGGCTTCTTCCTCCACATCCCCTTTCCTCCCCTGGATCTCTTCGTGAAGCTGCCGTGGCGCTTCACCCTGCTCCGGAGCCTCCTCCACTACGACCTCATCGGCTTCCAGACGGGACGGGACCGGCGCAACTTCATAGAATGCGTCCGGACCCTGGCCCCCAACGTTCAGGTGGAGGGCGAGGGCCGGGTGGTGGAGGTGATCGTGGGAAAGCGGCGGGTGAAGGTCGGGGCGTTTCCCATCTCCATCGACTTCGACGAGTTCGCCCAGTCCGCCGCCTCCAATCCGGTCTCGGAGCGGGTGGCCCGTCTCTGGAGCGAGTTTCCCGGTCGACAGATCATCCTTGGCGTGGACCGGCTGGACTACTCCAAGGGAATTCCCCACAAGCTCCAGGGGTTCCGTTTGGCCCTCCAGCGGTATCCGGCTCTTCAGGAGCGGGTGAGCCTGGTCCAGCTCGTCGTCCCGAGTCGGGAGGACATCCCCGAGTACTACGATATCCGTCGTGAGATCGAGCGCCTCGTGGGCCAGATCTCCGGAGAGTTCACCCGACCCGGCTGGGTTCCCATCCACTATCAGTACGGTAGTTGGGACCGGCCCGAGCTCCTCGCCCACTATCGGGCTGCGGCCGTGAACCTGGTCACGTCCCTGAAGGATGGGATGAATCTCGTGGCCAAGGAGTTCTCGGCGGCGAGTCTGGAGGGGTCCGGGGTTCTGATCCTTAGCGAGTACGCGGGAGCCACGGCGCAGCTCCAGGAGGATGCCATTCTGGTGAACCCGTACGATGTGGAGGAGGTGGCGGACGCCATCCACCGTGCCTGCACCATGGAGGAAGAGGAGCGGAAGGAGCGGATGGGCCGGATCCGGGAAAAGATCCGGCGGGAGGACATCTTCTGGTGGGTGGACACCTTCCTCAAGGCGGCTCGAGGAGAGGACCTGGGCGAGTCGTCCACCCTGGAGATCTATCAGCCGCCCGCCCCTCCGGGCTTTTTCGATTCGGTGGCCACGGAGTCGTAGGGGCAGGCGTTCCGGAGCTATTCCGGGTCGATGCGCTCCCGGAGTTGGTGGGGAGGAAGCTCCCCCTCCAGGCGAAAGACCCGGCGGGCCTCCCGCATCCGCCCTCTCAGGTTCCATAGGAGGATTCCCTGAACCCGTCCGGCGGATCGGAAATAGACCACGAATCGGTCGTCCCCGCCGACTTCCACCACCTCCATTTCCGGGTCGGTGATGCCCAGCGCCTCGTACGGTGTGCCCAACACCTGGGAGTAGAAGAACGGAAGGTGGTCGTAGGGCTCCGCCTCCCCGGCCATGGCGCGTCCCGCCATGACGCCGCTCTGGTTGGCGTGATCTTCATGCTCCACCCGCACCCGACGCCCGGACACGGGGAATGGGAAGGCGGCCACGTCTCCGGCGGCGAAGATCCGGGGGGCGGAGGTGCGGAACGAGGGGTCCACCACGATTCCGTCTTCCACCTCTAGCCCCGCATCCCGGGCCAAGCCCACATTGGGGCGAACCCCCAGCCCTGCCACCACCAGATCGAAGGGCCCACGGCTCGGGCCCTCCTTCGAGAGCACCTGGAAGCCGTCATCCCCTGGGACCACGGAGTGCACCTCCACCTCCGGGTGGACCTGTGCTCCCCTTCTCTGAAAGGACTCCAGGAGTCGCCTCGCACGGTTCGGTGGGAGCAGGGCCCCAAGGGGGGCGTGCTCCAGGAAGAACAGGGTCACCTCCGCTCCGTGGTCCAGGAGAGCGGAGGCCAACTCCGTCCCGATGAACCCGCCCCCCAGGACGGCGATGTTCGCCCCTTTTCCGGCGTGCGAGCGAAGGCGACGGTAGTCGTCCAGCGTCCGAAAATAGACGACGCCCTCATCGGTTCCGGGAAGTCGGATGGGATCCGCCCCCGTGGCCAGAAGCAAGGCATCGTATCCATGGCGTTCCCGTCGGTCGTCTTCCACCTCCGCTCCGTCGGGGTCCAGGTTGACCACGGACCGCCCCGTCAGGACCTCCGTACGCTCCAGCGTCTCGGTTCCCCGCCAGATCCGGTCCTCGTCCATCCCCGTCCAGAGACTCTTGGAAAGAGGGGGGCGGTCGTATGGGGGATGCTCCTCCCGGCCGATGACGGTGACTTCGCCCTCGGGGTCGGCGCTCCCGATTCCGCGGACGGCGGCATCCGCCGTCATACCTCCCCCCACGATGAGGTACCTCATGAACCTTCCCTCGCCTCCTCCTTTTGGGGTGCGTCCTGGGTGAACCGCAGAAAGACGATTCGTCGGCCCCGCATCTTCACCACCCGGAAGGTGCCCCCATCCACCCGGACCTCGTCGCCGGCCACGGGGATCCGGTTCAGGCTTCCAAAGACGAACCCTCCCACCGTGTCGAACCGCTCCTCCGGGAGGGCCAACCCCAGGCGCTCGTTCACCGCCCGTAGGGGAACGCCTCCCCAGATCCGGAGCACCCCTTCCTCCAGGGGCTGGAAGTCCACCGGTTCGTCGTCCTCATGCTCGTCCTGGATCTCACCAATGATTTCCTCGATGAGATCCTCCAGGGTCACGAGCCCCGCCGTGCCTCCGAACTCGTCCAGCACTATGGCCATCTTCATCCGCTGTCCCCGCATCTCCACGATGAGCTCCTCCACCGGTTTGCTGGAGGGGGCGAAGGGGGCCGAGCGGAGGATGTGCCGAATCTTCCGGGTTCCTTCCCGGTCCGCCTGCCAGAGATCTCGGGCGAGAAGGATCCCCACGATCCGATCCAGGCTCCCCTCGAAGACCGGAAGGCGGAGATGGCCCTCATCCAACATGAGGGCTTTGGCTTCCTCCACATCGGCGTCAGCGGAGATGGCTATCATGTCCGTTCGAGGCGTCATCACCTCGCCCACGGTGACCTCGTCCAGCTTCATCACGTTTCGGAAGACCTCCCACTCGTCCTCGTCCAGCGTTCCCTGGCGGCGGCCCATCTCGGCCAGAACCTCCAGCTCGGCTCTGCTTACCAGGGTTCGGGCCTCCCCATCCTTCGGGGAGATGACGCGGCTAAAGAGGGAAAGGGGAATCAGGACGGGCTTCATCACCACGATGAGGCCCTGGAGGAAGTAGGCGGTGGCTGGAGCCAGCTCTTTCCAGAAGGTGGCGCCCAGGGTCTTCGGGATGATCTCCGAGAAGATGAGAATCGCCAGCGTGAGGCCCGCGGAGAAGAGGGCGATCCACTCCTCTCCGAACTGAATCAGCGCCAATCCGCCGCCCATGGCGGCTCCCACGGTGTGAGCTATGGTGTTCAGGGTGAGGATCGCTGAGATGGGTTCATCGATCCGTCGCTGCATCCGGTGAAGGAACTGGCCCTCCCGTCGACCCGCCTCCTGGAGCATGGCCACGTAGCTGTGGTTCACCGAGAGGAGGACGGCCTCCAGAATGGAGCAGAGGAAGGATACGGAAAGAGAGAGACCCAGGACCCAGGCCAGGGTCACCATGCCCGGAGCCCTCCTGCCTCGAAAGAGGACAGGGAACCGACGTCACGCGGGCGTCTCGCCACGTGGAGAAGGCGAGGATCCTTGCCCCGGGTTCTCGGACGCGGAGGGGAAGGGAACGGACGACCCACGTCTCGGATCAGGACGAGGTGAGCCGGGCGTCCAGTTCAATGGGAGTGGCGGAAAGGGCCTGAGAGATGGGACAGCCCGTCTTCGCTTCCTCCGCTTTGGCCTGAAACTCCTCGGGGCTCACCCCTGGCACGTCGGCCTGGCAAACGAGTTGAATCCTGGTGATCCGGAACCCGGCGTCCCCCTTCTCCAGGTGGACCTTGGCGGTGGTCTCCACGCTTCGGGGATCGTGACCTGCCTGGGCCAGTCCATTGGCGAAGGCCATGGAAAAACACGCGGCGTGGGCCGCCCCGATGAGCTCCTCCGGATTGGTTCCCTCTGCCTCCTCGAACCGGGACCCGAAGGTGTACGGCCCTTCGAAGTTGCCCGTCTCGGTACGCACTGTTCCCTTTCCCTCCGGGAGGTTTCCGCGCCACTGGGCTCGAGCCACTCGGATCGCCACTTGGCTACTCCTTTTTCTGGGTGAATGGTCATGGATTCCAACGCCCGCTCCACTACCCCCGATCCCGTGAAGGCGGTCCGAAGCTTCTGGACCCCCGGGGCGGTAGTGGATAGTCTATGCGGAGCGTGTCTCTCCGGGGCTCATCGGTGACTCCCTCGACTCCCGAGTCCGGTATGGCGGCTTTTTCGGACCGGGCTCCGCATCCCGCCGATTCGCAGTCGTTCGACACCATGGTGGCGGACGCCCTCCCCCCCATCCTCGGGGTGCTGGCGGTTCTCTACCTCGTGCTGAGCGGGGCCCATGCGCTGTTGGTCCCACCCCCGGCCGGGCCGATCCTGGTGGGAGTGGCGGCTTCCTCTTCCGCGATTTTCGTTGCGGCCTGGCTCCTCCTCCGCAGGTTCCCCATTCCGGCGGGGTTGGGCCATGCAACGGCAGCTCTGGCCGCAGCCGTCGTGCTGGTAAACGGAATTCTCCACCTTTCCGTGACGGAAGATCCCATCCAGACCACCAACCTCATCCTCCTGGTTCTGGGGGTGGGGGTCATCTTCCTGGACTTTGCCTGGTTCGGAGTCATCGCCACCCTCACCTTTGCCGGTTGGATCCTCGTGGCCCGCCAGGTGCCTCAATCCGGAGAGTGGATTCACTTCGGCTTCACCTTGGTCTTTTCCACGGTTCTGGCCGGAACGGTCCTGTACGTGAGGCTCCGTAACTTTCGCCATATTGCGGAGTTGAGGAGAAAGGAGCGCCTCAGACAGCTCGAGCTGGAAAGTGCTCTGGCGCAGAATGAAGCGGCCCGCAAGGGTGAGGAAGAGGCCCGCCGGGCCATGGAGGGGGCCGTGGTCCAGCTCAAGGAGAGCGAGGAGCGGTTCCGGCGACTGGCCGACGCGTCGTTCGAGGGAGTGTTGATCCTGGCCGGAACGCAGGTGGTGGATGCCAACTCTCACGCGTCGGCTCTCTTCGACGAGCCCGTCGGCGAGTTGGTGGGTGGGGAGGTGGAGGAGTGGATCCCGCCGGACCAGCGGCCCGCCTTCCAGGACCTACTGGAGGGGGCCCGTGCAAGTGGGCGGCGGGCCACGACCCGTGAGCTGGAAGGTCTCCGGCGAGACGGAAGCCGTTTTCCCATGGACGTCTCCGTGCTTCCGGCGTCGCATCGGGGGCAGAAGGGGTTCGTCCTCGTGGCACGGGACATCACGGACCAGAAGAGGGCGGAGACCTTCCTTCGCCAGGCGCTGGAGGAGGCGGAGGCGAGCTCCAGGGCCAAGAGCGCCTTCCTGGCGAACATGAGCCATGAACTCCGCACTCCCCTGAACGCCGTCATCGGCTTCGCCAACATCCTCCTCAAGCGCTCGGCGGACCGCATGCCTGAGCGAGAGGTGGATTTTCTCAGAAGGATCGTGGCCAATGGGGAACATCTCCTGGCGCTCATCAACGACATCTTGGATCTCTCCAAGATCGATGCCCAGCGCATGGAGGTTTTCCGGGAGCCGGTGGATCTGGAGGAATTGGTGGAGGAAGTGGTGGAGACCTTTGAAATCCAGGCTCGACGGAAGGGGGTTCGACTGGAGACGGAGCTTCCCCCAGGGCTCCCACCCGTGGTAGCTGATTCCCGGCGTCTCCACCAGATCCTTCTCAACCTGGTGGGCAACGCGGTCAAGTTCACCCCGGAGGGAAGGGTGGTCCTTCGGGTTGTGGCGGAAGGAGAACCGCCCCGGGCCACCCGGGTGGAGGTGGAGGACACCGGGATCGGCATCCCTCGAGATCAGTTGGAGGACATCTTCACCCCGTTTCAACAGATCGATGAATCGTCGGCCCGGTCCTTCGGAGGAACGGGGCTGGGCTTGGCCATCTCCAGGTCCCTAAGTCAACTCATGGGCTTCGACCTGGAGGTCTCCAGTCGTGAAGGCCAGGGATCCGTCTTCTCAGTGGTGATGGAACGGAGGTTCTCCCGGGAGGAGCGAAGGGAGGGAGGACGAGTCGCAGGAGCGGAGTGACGGGGCTCCGGCTCCCCGGCTTGCGGTGTGGGGAGGGTTTCTAGATCATTCGTCGGCCCCGCAGCCTCGCCGCCACCGCGGCTCCAATCCGGCAGGACCCGAGTATCGTCGAGCCACACGCAGAGGAGATTCGTCCAGGGTGAGAGCGGAAGCGCCACGCGTCCCGTCCCTCCTCCGGCCCGTGCACCGGTTCCTCCGGGCGGTGGGCCGGACGTCCAGCCTGGTGGCGGAGCACGCCGGCCAGATCGGGACGCTGGTGGCTCAGACGTTGGTGGCCCTGGTCACACTGAAAGTCTCCGTGCGCTCCGTCCTGAACCAGGTCTACATCATGGGGGTCCAGAGCCTCCCCATCGTCCTCGTGACGGCGGTCCTGGCGGGAATCGTCACCAGCCAGCAGGGGGGGTATCAGTTTCAGGGATCCGTCCCCCTGTACATCCTGGGGAGCGTGGTGGTGGCCAGCGTCGTGCTGGAGCTGGGGCCGGTCCTCACCGCCATTGTCCTGGTGGGCCGGGTAGGGGCTCGGATCACCGCGGAGCTGGGGACCATGAAGGTGTCCGAACAGATCGACGCCTTCCATGCCCTGGGCCGGGATCCGGTAGCCATTCTGGGAGCGCCCCGCATCGTGGCCGGTGTGATCATCATGCCGGTGCTGGTGGCCATCGCCAACCTGGTGGGGATCGTGGCTGGCATGGTTGCCGCATGGCATACGGTGGGCCTGGGGTACCAGTCGTTTCTATACGGAGCACAGCTCTTCTGGCACAACTGGGACCTCCTCTACTCCATGATGAAGGCGGTGACCTTTGGAGTGGCCATTCCCATCATCGCCGTGCACATGGGCTTGAGGACCTCGGGTGGCGCTGCGGGTGTAGGTCGGACGACTACGGCGTCGGTGATGTTCATGACCCTTACGATCCTGATCCTGGATGCTCTCTTCCCACCCCTCTTCCTCCAGTGATGATCCGCTATAGAGATCTCTACAAAGCCTTTGACCACCCGGTACTCCAGGGAGTTTCCTTCCAGGTCGAAAAGGGCGAAATGTTCGGGCTTTTCGGTCCGTCGGGTACCGGAAAGAGCGTGCTCCTCAAGACCACCATCGGCCTCATCGAGCTGGATCGAGGGGATGTTGAGGTGGAAGGGGCGTCCGTCTACGGAGGCGACCGGGCCGGACTCCGGGCCATCCGTCACAAGGTGGGATACGTCTTCCAGCATGCGGCCCTCTTCGACTCGCTCACCGTCTTCGAAAACGTGGAGATGGGAATACCCGAGGAGCGGCTTTCAGGAATGAATCGACGGGAGACGGCTCGAAGAATCTGGGACACCCTGGAGCTCGTGAACCTGGAGCCGGACCAGGTCCTGGAGATGCTCCCGGCGGAGCTCTCGGGGGGAATGAAGAAGCGGGTGGGGATCGCTCGGGCGATCGTGAGTCGGCCGCGCATCCTCCTCTGGGACGAGCCCACCACGGGCCTGGACCCGGTGAATACGGCGGCGGTGGAGCGTCTCATTTCCCGGCTGACCCAGGAGCTGGACGTCACCTCCGTCATTGTGACCCATGATGTCGAGGGGGGACTCCTCATGTGTGACCGGGTGTCCATGTTGGAGGGGGGACGACTTCGATTCATCGGCGAGCCGGATGAGTTCCGGGCCAGCTCGGATCCGGTGGTTCGAGCCTTCGGGGACCGGGCCTCTGCTCAAGCCGCCCTGAACCTGGTGGAGGTGTCATGAGCGCTGATGAGGCCAGCCGGGCCGGGGCGCGTCCCGGTCCGTCGGATGAAGAGCTGAAGCGTGTGACCCCCGCAGCGGCTCGGGGTCGGGAGATCCGGATCGGGATCTTTGTCCTCCTGGGGGGCTTGGCCCTCCTTATGGTTCTCTTCCTCCTCACCGATCCCGCCACCTTCCGTGGGCGTTACATGGTTCACACCGAGGTGGAGGACGCCGGCGGTCTCCGCCAGGGAGATCCGGTGATGATGCGAGGGGTTCGCATCGGCCGGGTCCACCGTTTCGATCTCACGTCGGAAGGCGTGGAGATCACCCTGGAGCTCGAGGGCAGGTGGGAGCTTCCGGTGGACTCTCACAGCCGCTTGACGTCGGGAGACCTTCTTGGCGGGCGTACGGTGGAAGTGATTCCAGGTACCGCCAGCGAGTTCCTGGCAGCCGGGGATCGGATTCCGGGGAGCGCGCAAACCAGCATCTTCGATCTCACCGATGAGATGGGTTCCGAGGCTTTGGGGGTGATGGAGCGGGTTCGGGCCCTCCTCTCCGAGCCCACGGTGGATGGGGTCCAACAGAGCGTGCTGGAGCTCCAGGACCTGGCGACCACCATGGCGCAGATGGCCAGAGAGCAAAGAGAGGGGCTCGACGAGCTCACCCGGTCCCTGAATCGGTCCGCCACGGGGCTGGAGGAAGCGGCTGCAGCGGGTCCGGAGCTAGCCCAGGCCATCGCGCGAGCCGACTCCACGATCCTGGAGCTTCGGAGTACCGGAGAGTCCCTTCAGGGGGCCGCCCGGAGCCTGGAGGGGATCTTGAGTCGGGTGGACCGGGGAGAGGGAACCCTGGGCCAGCTCACCCAGAACGACTCCCTCTACCGGAGCCTGAACCAGGCGGCGGACAACATCT
>SKZC01000417.1 GCA_007127575.1 Gemmatimonadota bacterium | reverse complement strand
GGCGGCACGGACGTACCGGCAGCTCCGGGAGCGACTCCGGGTCGAGCTCGACGCCGACCCCGCACCGGAGACCCGGAAGTTGGTCTCCGTTCTGTGGGATGCGGAGCTGGCCCACGCCGAGCTCCCGACCCCCCCACGGACCGGCACCGAAGGAGCGGGGCCTCCCACCTCGGCCAGGGAGGAATGGCGGGGAACACCTCGTGCCCCAGGCCGCAAGCACGGCCAGCATCAGCTTCGGCTGGGCGCGACGACGGTGGGGCTGTTGGGGCTGGCCACGGTAGGGCTCTGGGCGTTCAGCCACGGAATGGGGCCACCCGACTTCGAGGAAGAGGGGGATCCGATTTCGACCTCTCCCTCCCATCTGGTGGTCTTCCCCTTCGAGGTGTTGGGAGAGCCGGAATCCGAGTACCTGGAGGTGGGCATCAAGGAACTCCTGGCTACTGGACTCAGTGGCGCGGGATCGCTCGAAACGGTGGGTGCGGACGCCGTCCGCGCCCAGGTGGCGACGCTGGAGGGGCCGCTGGATCCTGACGCGGGGCGCCGGCTCGCCTCACAGTCCTTCGGAGCCGGACGCTTCATTCTGGGAACGGTCCTGGCCCCACCGGACGGTCCTCTCACCATTCGCGCTTCCCTCTACGACACGGGTCCCGACGCCGGCCCTCTGGCCACCGCTCAGTCCACCGGGCCTCCGGAGCGGTTGCCGGCGCTGGTGGAGGCCCTCGCTGGTGACCTGCTCCGGGAGGGGACCACGGGCCCCCACGACCACCTGCTCCGGGTGGCCTCCCGTACCACCCACTCCCTGGAGGCTTTGAAGGCCTACATCCGAGGCGAGGAGCTCTTCCGCCGCGGGGACGCCAACGGGGCCGTGGCGGCCTTTCACGAGGCAACCCAGACAGACTCCACCTTCGCCCTGGGGTACTACCGGCTGAGCCTGGCCAGCCTCTGGGCGGATCAGCCGGAGACGGACCCGGCCGTGGCGGACTCTCTGGCGCTCCTCTACAGTGCCGGTCTCGCCGAGGTGGACCGGCTCCTGGTGGAGGGGTACCTGGACTGGCGGACCGGGGCCGCCGACTCCGCTGAGTACCGCTACCGACGAATCGTGGGACGCCAGCCTCATCACCTTGAGGCCTGGCACCAATTGGGCGAGACCCTCTTCCACTACAACCCGCTTCGGGGACGCAGCATACGGGAAGCCCGAGCTCCCTTCGAACGGGTCCTGGCCCTGGACCCGGAGCACCGCAGCTCCCTCTGGCACCTGGCTCAACTGGACGCCGTGGAGGGTCGGCCCCAAGACCTGCGTCGACGCCTGGACCGAATGGTGACGGCTGCAGACCCGGAGCTGGAGTCTCTCGAGGTCCGGGCCCTTCACGCCTTCGTGGCCGACGGACCGGAGGCGCTCCGGGAGCTGGGGCCGGAGCTCCGGCAGGCCGGGGAGATGCCCATGACCTCCATCGCCTGGAGGCTTGCGGTACACCTGGACGACTTCGACCCCGCACGGGAGGTGGTGCGCATCCTCCAGAGCCCGGAGCGCCTGGCGTGGCCCCGGATGCACGGGCACCTCATGGGAGCTCAACTCGATCTGGCTCAGGGACGCATGGCCAGTGCCGAGGGGGAGCTGGCCGCGCTCCGACATCTGGATGCCGACGGCCGGCTGTACTTTCAGGGCAGCGCGGTGCGGCTTCTTCACCCCTTTTTACCTGCCCCGCGGGAGCGGGTCCGAGGGTTACTGGAAGAGCTGGAGGCATGGGACGCCGCCGCCATCGAGATGTTCGCCCCCGGCGAGAGGAGCCACCGCCGGAGCTACTACATGGGGCTGGCGCGGGCTCACCTGGGCGAGCTTCCCCAAGCCCTCCAGGAAGCAGCCTACCTGGAGGAGGAGGGAGAGGAGGGCCTGGCCAACGCGGTCCGGGCCCAGGTGGCATGGGAAAATGAGGCATGGGAAGAGGCGTTGGTCCTCCTGGAGGCCGAGCCCATCCACGTCTGGTTCGGCCTGGCCGCCTCCGACCCGATCCACTCCGGAGCACGTGAGCGCTTCCTCCGGGCCGAACTCCTCCACCGCCTGGGACGGCTCGAGGAAGCCCTGGGCTGGTACCGAGGCTTTGCGGAGCACTCACTCCATGATCTGAGCTACGTGGGGCCTGCCCACCTTCGCTCCGCCGCCGTCCTGGAAGAGCTGGAAAGAACGGGTGAAGCGGAGGAAGCGTACCGGAAGGTACTGGCCCTGTGGCGTGATGCGGACCCAGAGCTGGGAAGGTTCGTGGCTGAGGCCCGAGAAGGGCTTCGGCGGGTTACCCGTCCCTCACGATGAGGCCGGACCCGGCACCTCCCCCTCCCCATCCTCGCTCCCATCGGCATCCGCCTCCGGTGCCGGCAGGGGAAGACCCTTCTCTTCGTGGGCCCGCTCCAGGGCCTCCCACCCCCAGGAGTGGAATGCACCCTGGTGCAGGAGGACCGGAGTCTGTCTCGCCAGATCCAGTGAGTCTTCCGGGGCGAAGGCGGGGTCGGTGACCCACACCACCTCCCAGCTCTCCCCATCCACCAGGTACTGCTCCACCCGGTAGCCGTACTGCACGAACCAACCCTCCACTTCCTCCGGAAGGGGACCGGGCCCCAGCGCAGACAGGACGTCGCCCCGGAGCGTCCCCTCCGGCAGCTCCCGCAGCACCTCGCTTCCCGGCTCGTCCAGTCCGCATGCCGCTGCCGCCAACGCCACGACGAAAAAGCGGCCTAGCCGGCCTCGTTTCCGCTCCCCCATTCCCTCACGGTCCATCGCTGACTCTGTGCCTCCCT
>SKZC01000427.1 GCA_007127575.1 Gemmatimonadota bacterium | reverse complement strand
TCTCCTGGGGATGGCCCGGGTGGCCGAGTTTCAGGGGGATCCGGAGGCCTCCCGTTTGGTGGAGGAGGCCCTAGCCGTGAACCCTAGTCTCGTGGAGGCACGGGTTCTGAAGGCCCGACTTCACCTGGCGGCGGAGGAGTGGGAGGAGGCCGAGGCGGAGCTGGACCGGGCCCTGGAGGTAAACCCCAGCTTTCCCGAAGCTTTGGCCGTCCGGGCCGGGCTCCAGCTCGTGTCCGGGGACCAGGCGGGGTTCCAGGAGCTTCGCCGCCGGGCCCTGGAGGCCAACCCTCGGGATGCTGACTTCTTCAGGCATGTGGCCGAGCTGGCCGCCCGCAGCCGACTCTATCGGGAGGCGGAGGAGTTGGCCGGTGCGGGAGTCGAGCTGGACTCGCTGGCCTGGGGCGCCCTGGCGGTGCGGGGGGTGAACCGGATCCGCCTGGGAGAGATGGAGGAAGGACGCCGGGATCTGGAGAGGGCCTTCCAGGCGGACCCCTTCCACGTCCGGCTGGCCAATACCCTGGATCTGCTGGACCTCATGGACAGCTTCCACGTGGAGCGGTCCTCCTCTGTGGAGGTTCGAGTGGACCCGGACGATGGGGAGGCGCTGGCCCTTCAGATGCTCCTGGTGGCCCAGGAGGCGTTCGAAGATCTGGCGGAACGCTACGGTCTTCCCTCCCCTCCTCCTGTCCGGGTGGAGGCGTTTCGGCGGAGCGCGGACTTCTCCGTGCGAGCTCTTGGACTCACCGGATTGGGGGCGCTGGGGGTGAGCTTCGGGCCGGTGGTGGCCATGGACTCCCCCTCGGCACGGGGTGAATCCGGGTTCCCGTGGGCCTCGGTCCTCCGCCACGAGCTGGCTCACACGGTGCACCTGGAGGTCTCCAACCACCGGGTCCCCCGGTGGTTCACTGAGGGGTTGGCGGTGGTGGAGGAGCGAAGGTTCGGGGACGGTTGGGGGCAACGCCCCTCACTCTCGTTCTTCATGGCGTATCTCGACGGCGCCCTGCCTCCGCCCAGCGAGCTGAGTCGGAGCTTCGTTCGCCCCCGCTCCCCCCAGGAGGTGGGCTTCGCCTACACCCTGGCCTCTCTTGCCCTGGAGTGGATGGAGGAGGAGTGGGGGTTTCCCGCGGTGTTGGGGATGCTGGAGGGATACCGGGAGGGAGGGAGCACTGAAGAGGTGACGGCCCGGGAATTGGGGCTGGAACTGAGGGAGCTGGACCAGGCTTTCGAAGCGTGGATGGAGGAGCGATACGCCGGGGTCATGGAGGCCACCCGGGCCATCCGGCGTGGGCGCTCCCTCTCCCGGGTGGAAAGGGGGAGTGAGGCTCCGTGGTATCGGGCTCGGATTGCGGCGGAGCCCTCGGATCTGGAAGCACACCTGGAGCTGGGGCGGATTCGACTGGCGGAGGGTCGACTGGGCGAGGCGGAGGAGCTTCTCCGCCTCGCCCGGGACCTCTTCCCCGAGAACCCGGACCCTCAGGGCCCCCGGCCCCTTCTGGCCCGCATCCGAGAGGAGCAGGCGGACACGATGGGGGCCGTCCGGGAGCTGGAGGCCCACCTCGCCCTGGACGGCGCCGACCTGGCGTCCCGGGTGGGTCTGGCCCGACTGCAAGAGGAAGCTGGGGCGGTGGAGGCCGCAGCTCGTAGCTTGGAAGCCGCACTCCATGTGACTCCCTTGAATCCGGAGCTTCATGAACGCCTGGCGGCTCTTCACTGCGCGGCGGGGAACGGGACCGGAGAGGTTCGGGCCAGGCGCGTGCTCCTCGCCCTGGGGCCTACGGACCGGGCGGGGGCTCTCTTCCGGTTGGCGGAGGCACATGCCAGAGCCGGTGACCGGGAAGCGGCCCACAGCCGGGTCATGGAGGCGTTGACGCTGGCTCCGCGCTTTCCCGAGGCTCAGGACCTTCTTCTCCAGATCCTGGATTGGGATGGGGGGACCCTGGACTCGGCAATGGAAGTATGCAGGCAAGGGGGCACGAGATGATCCTTCAAACCGGCACCGCCACGAAGTGGATTCTGCGGGCCGGCCTCCCGGCGCTGGTGGCCGGAGGTCTGGTGGCCGTGGGTGCCTCGGGGTTCGATCCCAGTTCGTCGTCCTCGTCCCATGCGGATCCCGCCAGCTTCGGCGCCCCGCTTCAGGCAATAGAAAACGTGGACTACGACGGCCGGTTCGTCCTGGCCCGGATTCGGTTCGGGTCGGATCTGGGTTGGGGAGGATTCCCCGGCCGGGGACGAACCCCGCCGTGGGCCCACGACTTTCCCCGGGCGGAGCGAAACCTTATGCGGATCGTCCAGGAGATCTCGTACCTGGAACCCGGGGTGGACGGGGGCAACGTCTTCGACGCCGACGATCCCGAGCTCATGCGCTTTCCCATGGCCTACCTGGTGGAGCCGGGGTACTGGCGGCCCACGGAGGAAGAGGTTGAAGGCCTCCGGGAGTACCTACTCAAGGGCGGATTCCTCATCGTGGACGACTTCCGCGGCCGGGACTGGATCAACTTCGAGCGGCAGATGGAGCGGGTTCTGCCGGGTCTTCGGTTCGTGGAGGTGGATCCGGCCGAACCCATCTTCCACACCTTTTTCTCGGTGGAGGAGTTGGACTTCCCGCACCCCTACGATGCACGGGCCGACCCCACCTACCTCGTCCTGTACGAAGACAACGACCCCCAGGGCCGGATCATGGTCATGGTCAATTACGACCAGGACATCGGTGACTACTGGGAATACTCGGACCTGGGTCGCTATCCGGTGGGGCCCACCAACGAGGCGTTTCGCCTCGGGCTGAATTACTTGATC
>SKZC01000429.1 GCA_007127575.1 Gemmatimonadota bacterium | reverse complement strand
GATCACGGGGACTCCGGCCTTCAGGGCGAGGCGAACGGTACCGGTCCGGAACCTCTGGAGCTCACCGGTCCAACTCCGTTCCCCTTCGGCGTAGATGCAGACGCCTTCCCCGGAGTCCAGAAGTCGGAGAGCGACGCGAACGGCCTGCGAGTCCACCTTGTACCTCCGAGTGGGAAAGGCGTGGAGTCGTGGGAGGAGCCACCGGAAGGCGGGTTGAGAGAATTGGGTGCTTTTCGTCATGGCGTGGACCACTCGGTCCAGAGAGGTCTGCAGACAAATGGGATCCAGGGCGCTGCGATGATTGGACAAGATAAGAAACGGACCCTGGCTGGGGACGTGCTCCTCCCCCTCCACCTCCAGTGGGAGGGCCAGCAGCGATGAGGCGACCCTGAGGCCTCGCCGTACCGCCCGGTAGTAGACGGTCACCGATCCACCTCCGCTTCCCTACCGTCGCACGCGCGTCCACCGGCCGACGCCACGTCGGACTCGGAGCCTCGCACATCGCCCTCGGCGACGATACGTGGCTGCAATTCGACGATCTCACCCCGCCCCGCTCGAATCCAGGCCTTCCGCAATCGCCTGGCCAGAAGCTGCTCCCAACGACGGGGTGAATCGGAGTCGAATCGGAAGCTGGCCAGCTCCATACCGGGGGGACGCACCTGGATGGAGGAAGAGCTGGCCTGCAGGGATCGGAGCGTCAGTAGAGGCCACCGGAGCACCTTCCCAACTCCCGAGGGGACGAACCGGAGCTCCTCGTGGTCCACCTGGAGCTCACCGGGCTCCGGGGCCTCCAACACTTCATGGAACCCCGTCACGGCACCCCGGAAGCGCACGGGCTCTTCCCGCGAAACCGTCCGAAGGTGGACTTTTGCGGTCCGCACCCCACTATCCTCCCGGTCAAAGGCCTCCAGCTTCCGGCCCAACTCCGCGGGTACTGCTACCTCCGGGGACTCACCGGGTCGGTGACGGTGAATGAGCCCATCTCGATTCCGCTGAAATCGCACCCCACATCCCGGGCATTCAACCTGGTCCCCATCTCCTTCGGACGGGTCGTGCCCGCAGTCCGGGCACCTGTACAGAAAGTGTCTCAGAGGCATATCGTCGCGCTCCGCCGCGTCAGAGCCGGCCGAACAGGTCCATGAGGCGAAGCTTCCAGACCTTCCAGACGGCCTCGGCCACGATGCGCTTGGACATCTTCGATTCGCCGGTGTCCCGCTCCGTGAAGACGATGGGCACCTCCACGATGCGGAAGCCCTTTCGCCAGGCCCTGAACTTCAATTCCACCTGAAAGGCGTACCCGTTGGATTGAATTCGGTTCAGGTCAATCGACTCCAGGACCTTTCTACGAAAGCAGTTAAACCCTCCTGTCGCATCCCTTACTGGAAGCCTCGTGATCATCCGAGCATAAAGGCAACCGAAGTAGCTGACCAGGAGCCGAGTCATGGGCCAGTTCACGACGGTGACCCGTCCGTCCACGTACCTGGAGCCGACGACCAGATCGTATTCTTCAACGGCTTCCAGAAAGGCAGGCAGACGGTCGGGTGGGTGCGACAGGTCCGCGTCCATTTCACAGAGGAAGGAGTACGAGCGCTGCAGTCCCCACCGAAACCCTTCGACGTAGGCCGCTCCCAGCCCGTCCTTCTTCCTCCGGTGGAGGACGTGGACCCGCTCGGGGTTCTCACCGGCCAAAGCATCCGCCACCTCGCCGGTCCCGTCCGGAGAACCGTCGTCTACCACCAACACATGGAACCTGTCGCCCTGCTCCAGGATCCGCGGGATGATCCGCGGGAGATTCTCCCGCTCGTTGTAGGTCGGCACGATCACCAGACAGGAGCCGTCGTCCGTCATCCCCTCCCTTCCCCTCTCACGGTGGTGATCCGAAGCTCGGCGGTGGCCATGAAGCTCGCCGGCAGAAGTTCGACCACGGTGGACCACAGCCGGGCCACCACCGCTACCGCCAATCCACCGGAAGCCCCCACCACAGGCTCCAGAAACACCACCAAAAATCCCTCCCGAACACCGATTCCCGCCGGGGCGAACACGGCAAGATAGCCCAGGAGGTAGGCAGCGGCGAAGTGCGGTCCCACCGCAAGGAAGGATGCGTCGACTCCCAGGCTACGCACCAGAATCCAGAACGCCACCGCGAAGAGGCACCAGTTCACCGTGTAGAGGCTCGCCCATCGGAGCCCGAAGGTGGAAGAGATGGGAGCCGGGGCCAGCTCCTCCATGGACGCATAACGCCTGGCCCATACCAGTAGTATCCGAAGGAGCGGCGGGACGCTGACTACGCCCAGAATGACGGCCGCCAGAATCCACCCCATCAGCTCGGGCGGGAGGTTCCACCCCAACGCACCCCCGTCCAGGAAGCCCACCAAGGCGAATCCCCCCACGATGGCGGCCCCCGCCAGAGTGAAGAGCTGCCCGACCAGTGCTCCGCCCACCGCCTGGGGAACGCCGAGACCCGCACGGGCCGCCAGGTACGCCAACCCCGCCACCTGGAATACCTTTCCGGGGATGTACCGTCCCAGGTTCGCGGTGAAGTAGATCCGGATCGCCCGCCAGCCCGCAACGGGCCCCCCGCCCAACTCCCGCGTGATGCCGCTCCAGCACCAGGCCGACACGACGAAACCGGAAAAAAGCAGGAAGGAGGCCAGTGCCAGGAGCCATGGATCGGGCCGCCACCACCGGGAATCCAGGGCCCGAAGCTCCTCCACCGAGAGCCCCACCGCCCGTAAGATGAAGAAGGTGACCAGGAGAGTCGCCGCTACCTGGCCCGTCCAGGATAGCCAGCGTC
>SKZC01000394.1 GCA_007127575.1 Gemmatimonadota bacterium | reverse complement strand
GGGGCCTTCGAATACCAGGGGCAGAAGTGCTCCGCTGCGTCTCGGGCCTACATCCCCCGCTCACTCTGGCCCCGTGTGAAGGAAGGGATCCAGGAGCTGGTCTCAGAAATCACCATGGGAGATGTGGAGGACCTCTCCACCTTCATGGGCGCGGTCATCGACGCGGGAGCGTTCGCGCGGCACCGGGACGCCATCGAACAGGCCCGGGGCGACGGAATGGAGGTCGTGGCAGGCGGGGAAACCGACGACAGCGAAGGGTGGTTCGTAGAACCCACCGTGCTTCGCACCGACGATCCTCGGCACGACCTCATGGAACGGGAGCTCTTCGGCCCCATCGTCACCGTGTACGTTTACGAGGACCACCGGTGGAGCGCGACGCTGGGGTTGGCGGACGAAACCAGCCCGTACGGCCTAACGGGCTCCGTCTTCGCCCGGGACCGGGCGGCCGTGAGGGAGGCGGACCGCCGCCTCCGGTACGCAGCCGGAAACTTCTACGTCAACGACAAACCCACGGGGTCCGTGGTAGGTCAACAACCCTTCGGAGGAGCACGGGCATCGGGGACGAACGACAAGGCCGGTTCCTATCTGAACCTGCTACGCTGGATCAGCCCCAGGGCCATCAAGGAAACCCATGATGCACCAAGGGACTGGAGATATCCCCATATGGGATGAGGTGGACGGCAACTAGACAACCCGCAGCGCCCTCTTCTCTGAGGCTATAGGGAAACCCTCGGCCGGCCCACGGGGTCTAACTTCCACAGCCCCACTCCTTCCCCCCCTGCCTCATGCCCCCATCCTATGCTCATCCCCACCCTCAGTCTTCTTCTCGGGGTGGTCGGGCCACCCCCTGCAGAGGCGAGTGCCGACTCCCTCCCGGTGGCCGTCCGGCTCGAAGGGGTCCGGGGGGAGGTGCAAGCCAATGTGCAAGCCAATCTTCGTCTCTCCCGGGAGGCCCGGGCGGGCCGAACCCTTTCTGAGGCCGAGGTCAACCGACTCCACAGTCGTGCTCCGGATCAGATCCGGAGTGCCCTGGAACCGTTCGGCTTCTACCAGCCCGAGATCGAGAGCGAGCTTCGCACCGAACGGGGGGCGTGGCGGGCCACCTACCGGATCCGGACGGGAAATCCGGTCCTCGTCTCCGAGGTGGAGATCCACCTCACCGGCGAAGGTGCCGAGGACTCCGCCCTTCGCAGCGCCGCAGCAGCGTTCCCCTTGAGCGAGGGCGATGCCTTCAGCCATGCCCCCTACGAGCAGGGAAAACGACGACTCCAGGCGGCGACCATGGAACGCGGGTATTTGGACGCCGTGTTCGGGGAGCGTCAGGTCCGGGTGGATCCGGCGGACGGGACGGCGGCCATCCGACTCCGCCTGGACACGGGCCCTTTTTTCCGATTCGGCCCGGTTCGCTTTGTAGGAGACGAACTGGAGGAGAGCTTCCTACAGGGATTCGTCGGGTTCGAGCGAGGAGACCCTGCAGCCACACCCGAGCTTCTGGACTTGCAGAACGCCCTGCAGGCCAGCGGGCTCTTCGCTTCGGTGGAGGTGGAGCTCCTCCGGGAGGAGGCCGTGGACCGTGAGGTCCCGGTGGAGGTACGCCTCGTTCCCCGTCCCGGCACACGGTATGACGCCGGCCTGGGGTACGGAACGGACACGGGGCCCCGGGCGGTCCTGGGCGGCGAGCTCCGTCGACTGAATCAGGCGGGGCACAGCCTGGAGAGCGAGATCCGCACGTCGCTGGTGCGGAATGGGCTGAATGCTCGGTACCTGGTCCCCCTTCCCGGAGCGCCGGGGGACCGACTCGCCGTCTCGGTGGGGATCCTGGACGAGCGGACGCTGGACGTCCGCAGCACCCGAGCCCAGTTGGGGGTCGGGTGGCACCGCAAACGAGGAGAATGGCGGGAGTCCTGGCTTCTGGATCTTCAGAGGGAGCGCTCCGGGGAGGGTGACGAGATCCGAACCAGCCATGTGGTCCTCCCCTCCGTGCAATGGACCCGAACGGAGGTGGACGACCCGGTGCATCCCACCCGAGGGCATCGGCTCCACCTGGAGCTCGCCGCTTCGCACCGGGTTCTGGCCTCGCCGGTGAGCTTCGGTCGACTCTCTACGAGCGCGGCGTTGATTCGGTCCCCTTGGGAGGGAGGGCGTGTTCTGGTCCGAGCCGAAGCCGGCACCGCGGCGGTGGAGGAAACCACGGCGCTCCCTGTATCTCACCGGTTCTACGCCGGTGGTGATCGGAGCGTGCGAGGGTATGCCTATCGCTCGTTGGCCCCTCGCTCCCCCGACGACTCTCCGCTGGGAGGACGGCACCTCCTGGTGGCCAGTGGGGAGGTTGAGCAGCTCCTGTGGCGGGAGTGGGGGGCGGCCGTCTTCGTAGACACGGGAAATGCCGGGGACGCGTGGCCGGTCCGACCTCGCGTGGGAGTGGGTGGCGGGCTGCGGTGGCTCTCTCCGGTGGGAACGGTGGGGGTGGATGCGGCCGCAGCCGTCTCCCGTCCGGGCACGCCCTGGCGGATCCACCTCTCCGTGGGGGCGGGGCTGTGAGCCCGAAGCGCAGATCTACCGTCCGTCGATGGATCGTTCCGCTGGCCAGCGTGGTTCTCGCCTTCTTGGTCCTGGCGGGGGCGGGCGTAGCATACATGCTGGGCACCGAGAGGGGAGCCCTTTGGACCTTGGGAGCCCTTCACCGGTTGGGTGTCCAGGTGGAGGAGGTGCAGGGCCGGCTCTTGGGCCCTCTGGAGCTCCGCGGTCTCTCCTACCAAAGCGAAGACCTGGATCTCCAAGTGGGTCGCGTGGCCCTGG
>SKZC01000130.1 GCA_007127575.1 Gemmatimonadota bacterium | reverse complement strand
ACGGAGGTTCGGAGTCACCCAGCAGCCGACTTCGGCGGATCACGCAGACCTCGGCTGATGACATAGATGGAGTGCCACAGAGCTTGAGCGAGCTCCAAGGGGCCCGGTGGGACGATCCCGCCGGGCCCTTCGGCTTTGGGGGGTGTGGGGTGGGGCGTAGGGGAGGGCCAAAGGTGAGCGGCCCGTCCGCCTTCGGGGCGGCCCGGTCTACCTTCGGGGCCCTAGGGAGGGTACCATCCTGTGCGATACCACGAGCTGCTCAAGTCACGGCGTCCAGGTACCGGGAAGGGGGTCCCGCCTCGGCGAACAAGGAAGGCTCCGAGCCCTCATCGCGCGCCAGACGGGCGCCCTTGGCGCCGAGAGTAGGGAGAGGCACAGCCTGCGCAGCCGGACAAGCCCGAATCCCAGCCATCGCCACATGCTCAACGATACTTTAGTGAACTGTACTTGACCAGATGGCTTGCGGCGGGGGCGCCTCGCGCCTAACTTGGTCAAACGTACTTTACTGAACTATACCTGAGTAACCGATGGTGGTCCGTCGAATGGAGGACATGGTCGGCCGCGAGGCCGAATGGCAACAGATGGTTGACTTCGCCACCAGCGGCGAGGAATCGGCCAGCCTTGGTCTCGTCTGGGGCCGTCGGAGAATCGGAAAGTCCTTCATGCTTCAGGGCTTGGCGGAGCAGACGAACGGCTTCTACTACCATGCTGTGCGCGGATCCAGTGGCGAATCCCTGCAGGACCTTGGAGAGCAACTTGGGACTCACTCGGGATCCCTTGCTCCCCTTTCGTTCGGATCGTGGGATGACGCAGTCGGTGCCTTGATGGAACTTGGGCGTCGCCGGGAGACTCTCGTCGTTCTCGATGAGTTTCCCTACATGCTGGAACACACTCCTGCCCTGGACTCCCTCGTGCAGCGCGCGTACGCACCCCGGGCGGGCACCCGGCAAGATACCCAGACGCGGTTGGTTTTGTGTGGGTCGGCCATGAGCGTCATGGGACAACTGCTCACAGGAACCGCACCCCTCCGGGGGAGAGCGGCTCTGGACCTCAGAATGCAGCCCTTCGACTTCCGCACAGCGCGACGGCTACACGGAATCGAAGACTTCGAGACTGCGATCCTCACCTACGCTGTGATCGGTGGGGTCGCTGCATATGCAAGAGAAATGGTTGCGCACGATCTGCCTTCCGATCCTGAAGACTTCAACCGTTGGGTCTCGCTTCGCGTTCTATCGCCGTCTGCTCCCTTGTTTGGAGAAGTGGATCTGTTGTTCGGCGAGGACCCCACCATGTCGAAGGCCCGGAAACCGAACCTCTACCATTCGACACTTGCCGGGGTGGCCCTCGGCAACCATGCATGGAGTTCGCTCACAAACTACGTGAAGATCCCTGGCGGGTCCCTCGCGAGCGTCGTCTCCGCACTCGTCTCCGCAGACTTTGTCGCCGAAGTGCAAGATCCCGTGCGGCACAATCGCCCGATGTACCAGCCGGCCGATCCCCTCATTCGGTTCCACTACGCCATCATCCGTCGCCACCAGGCGCGACTGCGACGCCACGGCGCGGACATCGGTGAACTGTGGGCGGAACTCACGCAGACCTTCCGCTCTCAAGTCCTGGGACCCTGCTTCGAGTCGATGGCCCGGTCATGGGCGATGCACTTCGCCAGTCGGGGAACCCTTGGGGGAGCACCTGTCCACGTGGGGCCCACAACCCTGTCCGTCAGGAACAGTGACACCGGGGCACGTGAGCAACGAGAACTTGACGTTGTGGTTTCCGCCGGCGATGCCGAAACCCCGAGCCATCGAACTGTTACGGCAATCGGCGAGGCGAAGGTAGGCGAACACCTCTCGCTTCGGCACCTGTTGCGACTCGAGGAAGCGCGGAAGGCTCTTGGGCAAGTCGCTGACTCAGCCAAGCTACTGCTTTTCGGGCAACACTTCGAGACAGATGTTCGCAGAGCTGCCGAGGAGCGCGACGATGTGAAAATCATCGACCTTCCGCGGCTCTATGAAGGTGAATGACGGGCCATCCAGGTGGCAGAGATCCTGTACTCCCTCTCCGTCCACGAGGGCGGAGTCTCCGTTCTCACCGGCGGAGGCTGGGCGGGCGGCGGTGAGCAAAACAACATCATAGGCCTGTACGATGCGTCGGGAGCGTACCGCCACTCCCTCCGTCTCGCCGGCCCGGCCGGGAATCACCTCTGGCACGAGGATCGACTCCTGCTACTACGACAGAATCCGTATCCGGCGCTTGTGGCCCTGGACCTTCGGGTGCCCTGAGGGTCTGGTGGATCCGGGCCTTTCAAGGGCTGTTCGGCAGGGGCCAGACGACCCCCTGGGGGGACACCCCTCCCCGGATCAGGAACCGGGCCGGATTCGCAGCTCCCCGCGACCTCTGAGACGGCCCTCCATGTGGATCTCCCACCAGAGACCGGCGGGACGGATCTCCGAGGTGTAGCGCGCCACGATGGGGGAGGCGGAGGTGGACGAGGCCGGAGGGATGGCCTCCAGCTCGTGCACGAAGGTCCGGCTCCCCGCCGGTGCCTCCGGGATCCGCTCCCCGGCCTGCTCCCACCCTTCCTTGAGAACCAGCCCGGACGCTCCAGGCCCCAGGCTCACGGTGAGCGTGGCCTCCGAGGAGGGACTTCGCCCGCGATTGGACACCACCAGGGCGACAGTTTCCCCGGCCCGGAGGAAAAGCTCCCGGCGGAGCTGCCCGTCCAGCTTCTCGAAGCCCACCACCAGGTGCACGTCCCGGTGGAGCCGCTCCAGGTGCTGATCCACGGTCTCGACGGATCGCTCCAGATGCTCCTCCACGCTCCGGTGGACCTCTTCCATGCCCTCCCGCACCGCCACCTGTGATCGTTCGAGATGTCGGTCGAACCGGTGAAGGAGGTGCCGGGAGAAGAGCCAGAGGGCTCCGACCAGGAGGAGAAAGAGGACAACGACCCCGCCCACCAGGAGGCCCCACCCTCCTGCATCCATCAGCGTCCGGCGCCAGGACCCGAGTCTCCTGCCGGGTCCTGCGGCTCGGCCTGCCTGCCCGGCGGCTTGGCCAACGCGTCCGGCCCCTCGGTCGGCGTGGCCTGCGGTTCGGCACGCGTGTCCCTCGGCTCGGCGCCCCCCTTCGAGGCGCCTGGTGATGGGGTCAAGGGCACCGTCACCCCCCGGGCATGGTCCGGTGGCTCCCGGCGACCCAACCATGAGGTCCACCCCAGACGCGGCCCCTCCCCTTCTCCTCCTCCCAAGCGGAGCCCGGGCACCTCTTCCCTCGCCAGGACCGGACGGAGGCGAACCTGGACGTGGCCAGGCAGATAGAAGCGAACCAACGAGGCCAGAGGCTCGATCCGGTCCCCGGCGGGAAGGAAGCGGCGGAAGTCTTTCAGTGAGAGAGGCCCGACCTCCAGCTCAAGCGCTCCAGCCTGGTCCCAGGCGCGTCCCCCCAGTGTGGCGTCGCCCCCCAGGCCGGCCGCCCCACCCCTTTTCGCGGTGAGGCGGGTCCGTTGCTCATCATCCAGAACCCGCCAACAGCCCACCATCTCCCGGGCCCGAAAGGGGAGACGGAAGTAGTCCCGCAGAATGCCCACGAGCCCGCTCGTGGAACGGGGGCGCTGGCTCAGGAGCCCCGCGTAGTGGGGAAGACCGCGCTCCACCACGCCCAGTCGACCCTGAAGGCCCGGGGTTCCCAGGCCCGCCAGCGAGGAGAGGACCCGCCCTCCCACCGACCGGTCCGGTCGCTCCAGCGTCTGCCCCACCCGGTGCTGGGCCCGAATCCTGTACTGGATGGACACCAGCCGGTGGTTGAAGATGTCCAGGAAGTCCCGGAAGGCGGTGTCCCTCTTCCGGACCCTCTCCAGGAGAAGCTCCGTCACCCAACGTGGGAGGGGCCCGGGCTCCCCGGCCAGCCCCAGAAAGCTCACCTGGACCTCCGGAGGTCCAGCTCCTCCCGGAGAGAGCTTCTCCTCCTCCAGGCCCGTCACGGAGACCACATCGCTGGGAGGGAATCCCAGCCCAAGCCAGGACCGAAAGCGGACGGCCTCCTCCGCCACCTCCCGTCCCGTCCCCACCGGATCGGCGTGGGACCGGATCCCCTCCAGGATCCGGACCGCCTGGAAGAAGTCGAAGGCGTAGGGCTCCTCCCGGAGCCGATGGATCAGAGGAGCTCTCGTGCTCCTGCCAGTGGCGGCCATCGCTTCCAGATGCCTTCCCGCCGCGTACGCCGAACGACGGTCTCGGTGAAGGAGTTGGACTGGGCGTAGAGTCCGAAGAAGTAGCGGAGGACGGAGGCGAAGAGAAAGGCGCTCCCCCCGGCGAACGCCTGGTCATCCAGTTCCAGGGTCACCGTTCGGCCCGCCACGAAGCCCCGCCACGCGCCCGCCCCTACCCGGGTCATGGCCGGCTCTGAGGTGATGCCCCGCAGTCCGTGGATCTGGCGCTCCATGGTGGCCTCGCCGTAGGGCGCGTACAGCCGGAGGATCTCCCTCAAGGCCCGGAGGGCGTCGGGGCCGCTTTCCAACGAAAGGTGGTTGAGGCTCAGGTGGGAGATGAGCCGCCACCGGGTCTCCCCACCGAGGGGTGGGTCCCTCTGGATGGTGGGTTTGTAGAGCACCTCGATCCGGGAGTGCGGCGCCGACTCCTCGATCTGGAGAGCGGCCCCTGCCGGGAGCTGCTCCGCCAACCTTCGATTCGTGCAGAGGGTGTGGGCGTAGAGTGTGTCCTGGGCGGGGCGGGTGGGGTCGAAGCCCAGGTCCACGAAGGTGATCTTCATGTCCGTTCCAGGCCGGTCCCGGCGACCGGTGGCGACTCTCCGCGCGTGCCAGAAGGCGCCGCCCCCCTTCTCGGCCGTATCGTGATCGAAGGAGTAATAGGGCTCCACGGCTTCGGCCTGAGCGTCCTCTTCCGAGAAGACGGTCACCGAGCGGATGGAGTGGATCTCCGTACTCCGCTCCCGGCGGACATCGGGAATGAGACGGTATTCCACCCGCTCCTGGTCGATGCGGAGCGGCTCCGTGGTCCGGGAGAAGAGGTTGATCACCGGGGTGCACCCCAGAGCGAAGGTCTCCTCATCCACTTCCACCTCGCTGCCGGGAGCATCTTCCAGCAGGATCAGTAGATCCACCACCTCTCCCCGGTCCAGGACCTCCAATCCGTCCACATCGAAGAAGAGGTACTTCCGGGGAAAGGCGAAGTATTCCTGAAGGAGCCGGTATCCGGGATGAACTCGGTCCGGGTAGGGTAGCACGGCTTCCGCTTCGCCAAACCCCACGGGGTGAAGCGCCCCGGACCGGGGAGGCGCGACGGGCTTCTCCCCTTCAGGATCCAGAAGGGCCACCTCATGGTCCTTGGAGAGGAGGATCTCGTAGAGGGCCGACGATTCCCGAAGCTCACCCGTGAGGTGGAAACGGAGCCGCTCCACCGCCAGCTCCTGGAAGTCCCCCTGCACGCACTCCAAGCGGATGCGCACCACCGAACCCACGTCCGAGCGGTGGTCCAAAAAGTCGTAGCGGTCCGTGGGCTCCAGCGCCGCCTCCGCGATCCGGACGGGCCAGAGCTCCACGGGATAACACGTTCGGAACCGGAGGGTCACCGCCCGGCCGGGGGGAAGGCTGGAACCGGCATCCACGTCCCGGGCCTCGGCGAAGAGGGGGGTTCCGGAAGGGATCCGATGTCCCGTGGTAAGCTTCCCCTGAGTGGGATCGGGTTCGAACCGCGCCACCGTCATGGACGGAACCGGCGCCAGAAGCTGAGGGTGGAGGATCTCCAGAAGGGAGGAAGTGATCTCGGGGAACTGCTGATCCAGGGTGCGCCGTAGGCGGGCGGTGAGGAACGCGAAGGACTCCAGAAGAAGCTCCGCGTGGGGATCTCCGCCTCCCTCCCCCGTGAGCCCGAGGCGT
This sequence comes from Gemmatimonadota bacterium, assembly GCA_007127575.1. Taxonomy (GTDB): domain Bacteria; phylum Gemmatimonadota; class Gemmatimonadetes; order Longimicrobiales; family Gaopeijiaceae; genus SKZC01. The sequence goes on along the minus strand of SKZC01000130.1, from coordinate 4,853 downwards.
CCCGCCACCTTGGGGTAGAGCTCGGCGAACGCGGCCCCCTCGGTCCGAAGGTAGCTCAGCTCCTCCTGGTAGTACCGGAGAAGCTCCTCCCGGCCCCGGTCCGTCATCGCCCCCTCTGGAGCCGGTTCACCGCCCCCCCGGCGCCGGACTCTCGATGGTCAGGGGGAAGGAGACGGGCTCCATGAACGTACCCTGTCGCACCTCCCCCCCGATCTCCAGCCGGACCCCCTCGGCCCCCGAGCTCGGATCCCGAGGAAGGACCTCGGCCACGGGCTCGTGGAGGCGGGGCTCGAAGGCCCGGATCGTCTCCACCACCTGCTCCGCCAGCCACTGTCGGTCCACCTCCGAGCCGGAAAAGCGGCCGGAAAAGTCGGGGAGACCGTAATCCAACACCGTCCGCTGGTCCGGAGGCAGTTTCACGGAACGCCTCGACCCACGGGTGTTCAGAAGCCGATTCAGCTCCCGCTCCACCGATTCCACGAGCTCGGGGCCCGTCAGAACTCGGAGCGGACGCTCCTCGTACCGCCGCTCCGGTTCCCCGTCCACGAGCCGATCGAAGAGGGGAACCGGAGAGCCGACCAGGGCCCGGAGGTCCCGGACCCCATGGATCATGCGCTGTCGCCCACGGTGTTCTTGGTCAGGTCCCAGCTACCCGACGGGCCCGTGGCGCTCTGCATGTCCTCCTGCTGCAGAGTGTAGATCCAATCGATTTTGGTGAAGTTCAAGGAAACGGACTCCGTGGGCTTCCCTCCTCCACCGCCTCCCACGGAGACGGAAGACACCACCGTCTGGTAGAGCCGGTACTGGATCAGGGGAAGGATCTGACCCTCGTCGTTCCGTCCCACCGTGACCTCCACCGTACCCAGGTCCGTCCCGGAGCAGCAGGCCTGGTTCAGCTTGGGGCTCGTACCGTCCACGTACTTCGTGATGTTGAACTCCTGGACGCTCGGGCGTCCGGACGTCCGGTTTTGCTGGCTCTGGTCCATAGTGAGCATGGCGGAGACGCCGTGGGAGTAGCTCAGGAGCTCGATGGCATCCTCGTAGCCCTCGATGGTGCTGTCTCCCTTGATCTCGGAATCGTCCGGCAGCTTGAGCAGGATGGCATCCATCCTAGGTTCCTCCGTTTGGAATAGGGACTATGACAGGGACTGGCTCCCTGACCGGGGAACCGGAAGGTCCGGGCCCTCGAGGGCCCGGACCCTTCGGCTCGCCGGCGGCGGGAACGGGTTCATCAGCTCGCTGGCGGCGGAAGCTCGGCCACCAGCCTCATGGAGGCGCTCAGCTCCTCGAGCTGGAAGTGGGGCCGGATGAAGACGGTGGCCTGATAGACGCCGGGTCGTCCCGGAACCTCCACCACATCCACTCGGGCGTCCCGGAGCGGGTGCTCGGCCTTCAGGTGCGCCGGAGCGGCGTCGTCCATGATGACGTACTGGGAGATCCAGGTGTTCAGGAACTGCTCCACACCCCCGGCGGTCATGAAGCCGCCCACCTTGTCCCGCATCATGGACTTCAGGTAGTGGGAGAACCGGGAAGCGGCCAGGACGTACGGGAGCACGGTGGAGATCTTGGCGTTGGCGTTGGCCTGGTCGGTGTTGTAGACCTTCGGCTTCTGGGTGGTGGCGCCACCGAAGAAGGCGGAGTAGTCCGTCCCCTTGCAGTGGCATAGGGTGATGAAGCCCAGGTCGTCCAGCTCCTTCTCCCGACGGTCCGTGATGGCAATCTCCGTGGGGCACTTCAGGGCGATGTCGCCCTCGTCCGTCTTGAAGGTGTGGGTGGGAAGGCCTTCCACCAGCCCCCCGGACTCCACCCCCCGGATGGCCGCCGGCCACTGATAGCGCGAGACCGCGGCGGTAATCCGTTCCGCCAGGGCGTAGGCCGCGTTCCCCCACAAGTATTTGGAGTGATCCCGGCCATCGGTGGCCTCCCGGAACTCAAAGCCCTCCACCGGCTTGGTGTCGGGACCGTACGGCAGCCTCAGCAGGATCCGAGGAAGGACCAGGGCCACATAGCGGGAGTCGTCGCTCTGCCTGAAGGAGCGCCATTTGATGAGCTCGGTGCTCTCGAAGACCTTCTTCAGGTCCCGAGGGTTTCCAAGCTGGGTGAAGCTCTCCATGTCGAAGAGCCCGGGGCTCGGGGCGGCGATGAAGGGCGTGTGGGCCGCAGCCGCCACGCTGGCCACGCGCTCCAGCAGCTCCATGTCCTGGGGGTGACGACCGAACTCGTAGTCTCCCACCATGACGCTGAAGGGATGCCCTCCGAAGGTGCCGTACTCGTCCTCGTAGACCTTCTTGAAGAGCCCGCTCTGATCGAACTCCACGGCCTTCTCCAGATCCTTGAGAAGGTCCTGCTTGTTCGTGGGAAGCACCCGGATCTTCAGGCTCTCCCCAGTCTCCGAGTTCATCACCAGGTGGTTGAGCCCTCTCCACCGGGCTTCCAGCGCCTGAAAGTCGGGGTGGTGCATGATCTCGTTGAGCTGGGCGCTCAGAAGCTCATCGATTCGGGCGATGCGGGCGTTCACCATGGCCACGATGTCGGCGCTGACCGTCATCTCCTCCGAGAGGATCTGGTCGGCGAACTCGCCGATGAGCTTCTTGGCGTGCTCGGCCTGGCTCTCGTCCCGGGCCATTCCCCCCTCGTATACGATCTGCTCCAGGAGCGTCCGCTCCGCGGTGGCCACCCCGCCTTCTTCCGTGCTCTCTGTGTCCGCCATCTTCGATCTCCTCCATGGGTTGCGGTCTCAAGGGCGCCCCCGGGGCTGAGACCGGGGGAGGCTTGGCCCGGTGCTAGTCTTCGTCCTCGGACTCGTCGTCGCCTTCCTCGGCAGCCTCCTCCTCCTTGGCGGCCTGAAGCTCCTTCAGGCCATCCGTGTTCTCCAGAACATCCTGGAGGAGGCGGTCCAGGTCCTCATTTCCGTCCAGCTTGGCCATCAGGTCGGCCAAGCGCTGCCGGGCTTCGAAGAGCTTCCGCAGGGCGTCCACCTGCCCCACGAGGTTCTGGGGTTCGAAATCCTCCATGGAGGAGAAATTGAGCTCCACCCCCAACTTCGAGTCCTCTTCGGTGAGCTGGTTGTCCACCGCGAACTTGAGGCGCGGGCCGATGGCTTCCAGCACGGTATCGAAGTTGTCCCGATCGATCTCGATGAACTTCCGGCGTTTGAGGGGCTCCAGGGCCTCCTCGGGGTGACCCGCCAGGTCAGAGAGCACCCCTACCACGAAGGGCAGCTCCTTCTGTTCGATGGCGTCACCGATCTCCACATCGTACGTGATCTGGACCCGCGGCTTGCGGACCCGATCCAGCTTATGCTGCGTGCTTTCTCCCATGGCCTACCTCCCTGGTCCGGGTGTGAGAAACTGACTGTGTACATCCGACGTCCTATCGAACCTCCTCATAGGGACTTCCGTCCAGGCGAGGCGTTCCGGCCCGCCGGCCGGTCCCCTACATCCAGACCGAGGAGGGTGACCAGGGACTTGAGGTCCAACCCCTGGTCGGCGAACTCCTGAAGAAGGTCGCCCAGCCCCATGTCCTTCCACTCCACCGCCCGCTTGATCAGGTACGGAGTGGGGCTGTGGGGCTCCAGCCGCTCCAACCTGCGGGCCGCCCGACTCAGCATGGCGTAGGCCTCCTCCCGGGTCCCGATAGGGTCGCCGCCCCCTTCGGAAGGAAGGTCTGCGCCGGAAGTCGCCTCCCCTGACGGGGCCGAACCCTCGGGTCCCGCCCCCTGGTGCTGCTCCTCCATCTCAGGCTCCTCGTCTTCGGTGGGGTCCACGACCCCTTCGAACCAATCCGCCATGCCCTGCAGGAGCTCCCGGAAGCCCACCAGGCTGGGAGAGTCAGCGCCCAGGAGGCCGTCCAGTCGGGACTCCAGCGCCCGAGTCGATTCGATGACCTGCTGGATGGACTCCTGCCGTTCACGGAGGGCCCGGTTCGGAGCCGCCGCCACGCGGCTCCGGATCTCGTCGAGCCCCATGGGCGCTTCTTCCCCCTTGGCCCCCCGCTTCCCGGACGTACCGGCTCCCCGAGTGCGCTCCCACCACCGGGCCCGCTCCACGTCCGCCCAGCTCACGGTGGCGTCCTCTTCGCCCTGGTGCCCCACCATGGGCACGAGGCGGAGCTCGTGGGCCAACTTCTCGTTGATCCAGACGATGGGCGAAACGCGGAGCTCGGCCCCGTCCTCATCCAGCTCGGGGAAGAGGTCCTCCCAGAACCCATCCACCAGCCCGGTGAGGAGTTCCATCCCCGCAGCGGCACCTTCGAAGCCCCGGAGATGAATCCATGACTCCATGAGCCAGGCGGCGATCTGGAGATCCTTGCTCCGGTGGCTGAGGGCCTCCACACACAGCTCCTCCACTCGGTCCCAGTCGGCCGTCTTCCGTTCCCGCTGCCAGATGTCCTGAGGGAGGTGGGGGCTTTCCGAGCGCCGCGCTTCCCGGACGGCGTCGTAGGTCCCCTCGTAGCGGAGAGACTCTCCTGCGGGCCGATCCCCGGGGATGGGGGCCAGGAGGGACTGTAGCCGAGGCGCAGCAGGTGCGGCGGGGTTCATCACCCACCCGCCCCGGCGAATTGGTGGCCCGGCGGAACGGCACCCGCTGCCCGCGAAGGCCAATTCCCTTGGCGCTTCGGAGACTTCGTCGGCCGGAGGAGGTGGGGTCCGCTCATGGAACCGACCATAGTCGGAGTCCGGATTCCTCCGCGCAAGCCCATAAAGCGACGGGGCCAGGCGGAATTACCGGCCACTTGTCGACGGGAACCGCCTGGGAGCGGAGGGCCGGGGCGGTGGGGAAGCTCCCGTACGGGAAGATTTTCCCCGGTTGCGGGGTGTACGCACTCGAGTTCGATGAAGAGGGCCGCGTGGT
>SKZC01000060.1 GCA_007127575.1 Gemmatimonadota bacterium | reverse complement strand
TCGCCAAGTATCAGATGTTCCGGAACGTGTACTGGCACCACGCCGTTCGAGCCGCCACGGCGCTGTACAAAAGGATCGTGGAGGAAACGGTGGAAAGCGGTCTCCTCCGGTCCGAGGAGTTGGTGGGCCCCACCGATGAAGAGCTCCTCTACGAGATTGCCAGGCGAGGGGAAGGCGTCTCCGAGGCGAGACCGCGGCGGGTCGTGGATCGGTGGCTCCCGGATCTCCGGGCCCGGAGGCTTCCGAAGCGGGCGATGGAAATCACCGCCGCTGAGCTCGAAGATCAGCGGGTCGCACCCTGGGTGGTGGAGGACCGCCGCCGATTGCGTAGGGAAGAGGACCGGCTGGCCGAGGAACTCGGCCTGGCTCCCGGCGAAGTGGTGGTGGACTATCCTGCCAAGCGCGCCATGCTGGAGCTGGACCTTCTCGTTCAGCGCCGCTCGGGTGAGGTGGAGCGATTGCGGGCCTCCGGCCTCCCGGGTCTCATCGACCTGCCCCGCTTGGCCCAGGAGCTCTACAGGACGACGCGGGTCCTGCGGGTTTTCACCTTCCGGCGGCGTACCGTGCCCGTGGAGCTGGTGAGGGAGCGGTTCACCGAGGATTGAGGGAGGGACATCCGGTGCCGCCACTCCCGACGGTGAGGGCTCGGGAGGAAAGCTCCCGGAAGGGCGGGGCCCACGGGTCCGACCAGGAGGACGAACCCGAGTCCTTCCCCGGGGAACCCAGATCCACGGAAGGGTTAGGAACGGTCGTTTCCAGGAGGCGAAGCCCCCAATCCGATCCGGGGGGCGATGGTCGCCGGCGCGCGGGCCGAGGTCCGAGAACTCGTCGTGCACCGATCCTCGCCTTCGACCGGGATTCGCGCTGCCGAACCCTGGACATGAGAGCTCCCTCAATCTAACTTTAAAGGCTGTGGATCTTCCGGCACATTGGGGAGTACCAACCTACGAACGACGTCATGACCCGAAGACGTCAACCCTTCCCACGGGTGGTTGAATGGGGAAGAGAGAAGGGGAAAGCGGGTCTCACGCGTACCGTGCACGAGGGTCCCGGAAAGTCCTGCTAGAACAGTAAGGAGATACAAAGACGATGGCTACGGCGACGAAAACCCGTCGGAAGCGGAAGGGAGGGGGCGGAAAGAAGAAAGGCCCCCTCACCGGCTTCGATGGGACCATAGAAGAGCAATCCGCCCTCGACCAATACCTTCGCGACGTGAGTCGCCATGAGCTCATCAGCCCGGAAAGGGAGAAGGAGCTGGGTGCCCGAGCGCAGGAGGGGGACGAGGATGCGGTACAGGAGTTGGCTCGGGCGAACCTCCGGTTCGTCATCAGTGTGGCCAAGAAGTACCAGAATCGAGGGGTCTCCCTCACGGACCTGATCCAGGAAGGCAATGTGGGATTGGTGACGGCGGCGCGGAAGTTCGATCCGGACCAGGGGGTGAAGTTCATCTCCTATGCGGTCTGGTGGATCCGGCAGGCCATCCTGGCGTCGCTGGCGAACCACGGTCGGTCGGTGCGGGTTCCGTTGAACCGTGCGTCGGACCTGGCGCGGATCTTCCGGGAGAAGGAGCGGCTGAAGCAGGAGCTGGGGCGGGATCCGAGTCCGGAGGAGTTGAGCCAGGCCACAGACCTTACGCCTGAGCTCATCGAGTCGCTCCAAACTCTGAATGCGGCGGAGATCCGATTGGACGCGCCTATCGGCGACAGCGAGGATTCGCAGTTGGTGGAGCGATTCATCAACGAGGAGGCAGCGGAGCCCGAGCAGGATGTGGAGGCCAACCTTCTCAGCGAGTCCGTCCGGAGCGCTCTGGAGACCCTGGAGCCGCGGGACGCCAAGGTGTTGAAGCTCTACTTCGGGCTGGGTGGCGAGCGGGAGCACACGCTGGAGGAGATCGGAAACATGCTGGGTGTAACCCGGGAGCGGATCCGTCAGCTCCGGGATCGGGCCCTCCGGCGCCTCCGCGAGGGCGGTAAGGGAAGCGCACTGGAGTCCTTCGCCGCCTGACGCAGAGACGAGTGGCTCTCCGTTGGACCTGCCGAGGCCCCGGCCGTGCCTTTGAGGGCGGCCGGGGCCTCGTGTCGTAGGCGAAGGTCCGACCATGCGTTCCACCGGTCAGGTGATCTCCACAGTCGGAGGCGTCTATCGGGTTCGGTTGAGCGAGGGAGAGACGGTGGAGGCCTCCCTTCGGGGCCGCTTGAAGCGGGGCAAGGTGGGTGAGGACCGAGTGGTGGCCGGGGACCGCGTTCGCATCGAAGTCCAGGGGGACGGTGCGGCGACCATCGAAGAGGTTCTTCCCCGGGAGAGCGTACTTCTCCGTAGCGGCACCAGGGGCCGGACGCCCAAGGTGGTGGCTGCGAACGTGGACCAGGTCCTGGTCGTGGCGTCCGTTCGGGCTCCTGCCATCTCTCCGGAAGTTATGGACCGCTTCCTGGTCGTGGCCGAATCCAACGACCTGCCCCCCATTCTCGTGGTGAACAAGACCGACCTCGTACCTCGCGAAGAGGTGACGTCGCTGGAGGAGCGCTACGGCAAGGCGGGGTATCCGGTCCTGGGGACCAGCGCCACCACCGGGGAAGGGCTACGCCGCCTGGAGACCCGGTTGACGGGAAGCACCTCCGTGGTGGTGGGGCCGTCGGGGGTGGGGAAATCCAGCCTTTTGAACGCCCTCAATCCGGAGCTGGAGCTGCGGGTGGGGGAGCTCAGCCGCAAGGCTGCCCGGGGACGCCATACCACCGTTCGGGCGCGCCTCCTCCCCGTCGGCGGGGGGGGGTGGGTGGTGGATACCCCCGGGTTCAGCGACGCCGCCCCCTGGGGAGTG
>SKZC01000410.1 GCA_007127575.1 Gemmatimonadota bacterium | reverse complement strand
GCTACCTCGAGGAGGTGGCTCGCCGCATCCTTCATCGGGCTACGTCCCAGGACCGGATCTGGATCCTGAAGGCCGGGGAGCCCTGGTCCCTCTCCTCTCCCCTCGCGCCCACGGCCGCCCTCGCCCATCTGGAAACGATTTCGGTGAGCCACGCCGCCAGTCACCTCCCCACCGCCCTTCGGCGTGGAGCGGAGATACTCCGAGGCGCCGAGCTTCCGGCTCGGGAGCTCGTGGTCCTCTCCGACTTCCAACGCGTCTCGGTCCCCGGGGAAGTGGAGCTCGACCTGCCGCCCGGCACCTCGTTCCTGGCTTTGGCTCCACCCTCTGAAGTGCCTCCGAACCGGGCCCTCACCGACCTCCAGGTGGGAGGAGGCCTACCGCCGCTGGCCGGGGAGCGGACGCAGGTCACCGCCAGGGTGACGGCATCGGAGCCGGAAGAGGTAGCCGGGACACAGGTGCGAGTCCTGGTGGACGGTGAGGTTCGGGGAGTGGGGGAGGCAGGCTCCGACGGATCCGTCTCCCTCCCCCTCGGACCCTTTCCACCGGGGTGGGTATCGGGACACCTGGAGATGGATCCCGACGCGCTGACCCACGATGACCGGATCTACTTCGCCTTCCGGGTACGAGACCCTCCTCGGGTGGCCAGCGACGGAGACGACCTCGGGTTCCTCGAGGAAGCACTGGAAGTGCTGGAGGAGTCGGGCCGGGTGGTCCGCTCACAGGATGGATCGTCCGACCTCCGCTTTCTCTCCTCCGGAGCATCGACCCCCGCCGCCGGTGAGGGACCCCCCTCCGTCTTCCTCGCCCCTTCGGACCCCGCCACGCTCACGGCCTTCAACCGGCTGTTAGAGGAATACGGCGTCCCCTGGGAGCTGGAGCCCGAAGCATCCTCCGCCTCGTGGACGGTTGACGAGGCTCGGGTCCCGGTGCCACTGGAAGGCGTTCAGGTGCGCTCCCGATACCGGATGGTGTCCACCTTGGATGGCGCCGCCTCCCCCCCGATGGCCGTGCTCTCCGACCAGAGCCCCTGGCTGGTGGGGGACCGGGATTCCCCGACGCCCTACCTCCTCCTGGCGTCTCCATTCACCCCTGAGGGATCGGACGTGCCCGTCCGGGCCGTCCTCTTTCCCTTCCTGGAGTGGATCCTGGGACCGTGGCTCGGGGGCGGAACTCATGCCGTGGCTCGGGCCGGCGAACCCCTGGACACTCCCCCGGGAGCGGACCGGATCGTGGCTCCGGACGGTACCGACGAAGCGCTGGACGAAGTCGGGCCCCAGGTGGTCACCGGGACGGCCGGGGTCCACCGGTTCCTGGTAGGCGACTCGCTGGCGGGCCTCGTAGCCGTGAATCCGCCTGAGGAAGCGTCCAGCCTATCCTTTCTTACCGATACCGAGGCGGAGGAGCGGCTGGGATCTGAAGTCCACCTCCTACCAGGGTCGGAAGCCTGGGAGCAGGCTGTGTTCCGAAGTGGGGCCGGCCGCGAACCATGGAGACTCCTCCTCCTCGGGCTCGCCCTCCTCCTCCTTCTGGAAGGCCGATTGGCCTCGGTGGGGAACACGGATCGGAGGGAGGGCGATCGGGGTATCCGCCCCGGTTGAGCCCGGCCGTCGGAGCCGAAGGCCCATCCCAACCGTAACCCCGAGCAACGTTGTCCAAGACGAGCCCTCATCTCATCGTCGGAGCCCTTCAGGATCATCCCTCCGTGGTCCGGATCCTGGAAGGGATGCCCCCCCGCGGAGGCCTGCTGAATATAGAGGGGGCTCCCGGATCCCTTCCTGCGGTGATGGTAGCCGCCCTTCACGAGGCCCTCCCGGAACGGGTCCTGGCGGTGGTGGTCCCCGAACCGGAACGGGTCCGGGCCGTGGAGGCCGACCTGGATACCCTCCTGGGGGAGGACATCGCCCGTGTGTTTCCCCAGCGGGAACGGTCCCCCTTCGAGGTTGAAGGGGATCCTCCGGAGGTGGAAGGACTCCGGGTGGAGGCCCTTGAAGGAATCCTGGCCGGGGCGTCGAGACTCCTGGTGACCTCGCCCCGGGCCGTCCAGGAGCGCTTCTCCCTTTCCACCTCCTTCGAAGAGCTCAAGCTTCGCCTGACCGTGGAAGAGGAGATCCCGTTCCAGGAGCTTCTGGAAGCCTTGGAGGAGCGAGGGTATCGGCGAGTTCCGCTGGTGGAGGAGGTCGGCCAGTTCGCGGTTCGAGGCGGACTGGTGGATGTCTTCAGCCTGGGGCTCTCCGATCCGGTCCGGATCGAATTCTGGGGAGACGAGGTCTCCTCAATACGCCTTTTCGACGTCCTGGACCAACGGTCCCACGGAGAGCTGGAGGGAGTGGAGCTCCTCCCCACGGAGTTGGATCTCGCCGACGAAGACGAGACCACAGCGCCGAGTTCCCTCTCCGAGCTGCTACCCCCGGACACGGTGATGGTAGAGCTGGGCTCAGTGGACTGGGACGCCATCTTCCGTAAGGGCTGGGAGCAGGCTCGGCAGGCCCATCACAGTGAGGGAGGGACTGGAGTCACGCTGGAACAGGTCCTGGTGCCGCCGGAGGAAGCTCGGGACAAGGTCACTCGTCTCCCCCGGATCCGGGTGCCGGTTCCGGAGAACGGGGAGGTGGACCTGGGGGGGGAGCCCCCTCCTCCGGTGAACCGGGATATGGATCGACTGGCCGCACGGATCCGGGAGGCCTCGGCAAGGGGCATGGACACTCTGATCCTGTGCGACAACCAGGGCCAACTGGAGCGGATGGAGGAGATCCTGCAGGACGCGGCGGAGGTGGGCGCGGCCGTTCGGCTCGCCGTGGGTTCCCTCGAGGGTGGCTTTCGGCTCCCCGGGGGGCCGAGTCCTCTCCAGATCCTCACGGACCACGAGATCTTCCGCCGATCCCGACGACTGAAGCGACGGAGGCGGTTTCAGGGTGCCGTGGCGCTGGAGAGCGTCGCCCAGCTCACCCCTGGTGACTACATCGTACACATGGACCATGGGATCGGACGGTTCCTGGGCCTTGATCGGACCCAGGTGGCCGGTGAGGAGCTGGAGGCACTGGCGGTGGAGTACGCCGGGGGAGAGGTGCTCCGGGTCCCGGTCTACCGATTGGACCTGGTTGAACGCTGGGTGGGTGAAGCGGACGATGCCGAACCGCCCTCGGTCCACCGCATCGGGGGGAAGCGCTGGAAGACCCTCCGCAAGAAGACCGAGGAGTCCATCGAGACCATGGCGGCGGAGCTCCTGGAGCTCTACGCGGACCGCGAGCTCTCCACGGGCTTCGCCTACTCCAAGGACACTCGGTGGCAACGGGAGATGGAGTCCGCATTCCTCTTTGAGGACACCCCTGACCAACGCTCGGCCACCCAAGCCGTGAAGAAGGACATGGAGTCCCCTCGCCCCATGGACCGCCTCATATGCGGGGACGTGGGCTACGGGAAGACGGAAGTGGCCATACGAGCGGCGTTCAAAGCGGTCCAGGACGGGAAGCAGGTGGCCGTCCTGGCACCCACCACCGTTCTCGTAGAGCAGCACCGGAGAACCTTCCAGGAGCGATTGGCGGACTTCCCCGTCCGAGTGGAGGCCCTGAGCCGCTTCCGATCCGCCGGTGAACGGAAGGATATCTTGCTTGGGTTGGAGGAAGGGGCCGTGGACATCGTGGTTGGGACCCACCGCCTCCTCTCCTCCGACGTGGGGTTCCGGAATCTGGGACTCCTGGTGGTGGACGAGGAACAGCGCTTCGGGGTTCGTCACAAGGAACGGCTGAAGCAGCTCCGAACCTCCGTGGACGTCCTCACCCTCACGGCCACACCCATCCCCCGTACGCTACAGCTCTCACTGGGGGGTCTGCGGGATCTCTCCCTCATCCGGACCCCGCCCCGCGACCGACTCCCTGTGGCCACGCAGGCGGTTGCCTGGAGCAATGCCTTCCTGGCGGAGGCCATGGGCCGGGAGTTGGACCGAGGGGGACAGGTCTTCTTCCTCCACAACCGGGTGGAAACGATCCACACAATGGAGGAGCGGGTGAGGCGAATCCTCCCGGAGGCCCGCACCGCCGTGGCCCATGGCCAGATGTCGGGCAAGGAATTGGATGTGGCCATGCGGAGCTTCGTGGAGGGTGACGTGGATGTCCTGGTCTGCTCTGCCATCATCGAGAACGGATTGGACGTACCCAACGCCAACACGCTTGTGGTAAACGACGCCCACCGGTTCGGGCTCTCCCAGCTTTACCAAATCCGGGGAAGGGTGGGTCGATCGGACCGCCGCGCCTACTGCTACCTGGTGATCCCAGAAGCGCTGACGGACGACGCCCGTCAGCGGATCAAGATCCTGGAGCATCACACGGAGCTGGGAAGCGGATACCACGTGGCCCTCAAGGACCTCGAGCTCCGGGGTGCGGGCAACCTCCTGGGCTCCAGCCAGTCGGGGTTCGCCCACGCCGTGGGGATGGACACCTACCTGAGGCTCATGGAGGACACGGTCCGAAAGCTCAAGGCCCGGAAGAGTGGCCGGGAAGAGTATCCGGAACCGGAGGTCTCCCTCTCCGGATCCGCATACCTCCCGGACGGGTACGTTTCGGACTCCAGCCAGAAGCTTCATCTGTACCGGAGGCTGGCCAAGCTGGAAGAGGAGCACGAGATCCGAACGATTCGTACCGAGCTGGAGGACCGGTACGGACCGCTTCCCACGGAGGCCGAGCGCCTCCTGGAGGCTCACGCCCTCCGGATTCTGGGGACAGCGCTGGGCGTGGATCGGATCTTTGTGCGGGAGCGAGAGGGGCGCCTTACCTTCCGGGAGGGCGTGGTGCCGCGAATCATGCAACTGGACGAGCCCTTCGGTGACCGTCAGGTGGCCGTCACGGTTCGACGGATGGATCCACTCTCGCTGTCTCTGCGACAGGAGGGCCCGGAACCCCTGACCTCAACGCTGATTCGGGCGCTCACCGCTCTGGCGGATGGGCGCCAGCAGGCTGCTTGAACCGATAGGAGTAGCTCTTGAAGACTATGGAACGCAAAAGCCGCACGAAGCTAGGCATCCTTTTCACCTTACCCCTGCTGATGGTGGCCTGCGGTGGAGACCGCCCTCTCCCCGACGATGTCGTGGCGTCCGTCGGTGAGCTGCAGCTCACCGTGGACGAAGCGGCTGAACTCATCGCTCAGGCCCCCGACCTGCCCAATTCTCCGGACGTGGTGGCCGCACTGGGCGAACTTTGGGTGGACTACACCCTCCTGGGCTTGGCTCTGATCAGGGACCCGGAGCTCTCCGGACTGGATCTGGAGCCCTTGCTACAGCAGCAACTCGACCAGGAGCTGGTGTTCCTCCTTCGCGACGAGGTGATCCAGGTGGATTCCGTGGTCACGGAGGAAGAACTGAGAGAGGCGTTCGAGGCGGACCCGCCTGGGGAACAGGTTCGGGCCCGCCATATCCTTCTGGCCACTCCGGCCAATGGCGACCCGGAAGAGCTGGAGGAGCTGGAGGCGGAAGCGGAGGACCTCAGGGGACGAATCCTGGCAGGGGCGAGCTTCGAGGATCTGGCCCGGGAGCACAGCGATGATCCAGGGAGCGCAGTCCAGGGAGGAGACCTGGGATTCTTTGAGCGGGGGATGATGGTGCCGGAGTTCGAAGACGCCGCATTCGCGCTCGACCCGGGTGAGGTGAGTCCGGTGGTCCAATCCCCCTTCGGCTACCACATCATCCGGCTGGAGGAACGGAGAAGCTCGACCCTGGAGGACTTTCGAGATCAGCTCCTGGAGGAGATTCAGATGGAGCGGACCATGCGGGCCGAGTCCATCTACGTCGCCGGGATCGAGGAGCCCGCCAATATTCAGGTCACTGACGAGGCCTTCGAAATCGTGCGAGAACTCGCGGACAATCCAACTGAACGCCTTTCGGGGCGAGCAGCGAACCGCGCCTTGGCCGAGTATGAAGGGGGGAGTTACACCGCCGCTCAGTTCCGTGACTTCCTGGGAGGCCAACCCCAAGGGATCATGGAGCAAATCGCCGGTGCGCCGGACGACCAGATCGAAGGGATGATCCGGAACCTGACCCGGGTGGAGCTGCTCAAGGCTGAGGCGGTGGAGCAGGGCCTTTCGGTACCTGATGACGAAGTGGATCGGATCCGGGAAGAGCTCCTTCAGGGCTACCGGGATGCGGCTCAAATGTTGGGCCTGGCGAACCTGGAGCCGGAGCCTGGGGAGTCGGACGCAGAAGCGGTAGAGCGAGCGGTCCGCGAGATCCTGGAGGGCATCATTTCAGGCGCCCAGAACGTGACCCCCATGGCGGAGCTGGGTCTTCCCCTGAGGCGCCAGTTCGGGGCGCAGATCCGGACCGAGTCCTATCCACAGGTGGTGGAACGGATCCAGGCCCTCCGAGGTGACGATCCGGCTCAGGACGTGCCGCTGGAAATGGATTTGGAGGAAATGATGCCCACACCGGAGGAGCCGGGTGTGGAACCGGAGATACAGCCGGACCCCCAGCCCGACGATCCCGGGAGGGATTGAGCCCCCACGAGGGCGGAAGGGGGGAGTCAGGAACCCCGTTTCCGCCCGTGGTTTAAGAGTTTGTTAAGGAAGTAGCGGGGATCCGTCCATCCCCTCCCCCGGGCCACTACGCCCTTCGAAAGAGGTTTCCATGCAGAAGCGATTCCATCTTCCCATCGTCGTCACCGCCATTCTGATCCTGGGGACCCCCAGCCTGGGGGTGGGTCAGGAGCCGGGGCTAGCGCTGGCGGAAGGCGAGCCGGAGATGGTGGACCGCGTACTGGCCGTGGTGGGAGACTCCATCGTCCTCTGGAGTCAGGTGGAGGAGCACCTGGCTCAGATGCAAGCCACCGGAGCGAACCTCCCTTCGGACCCGACGGAGCTGGACCAGCTCCGCCGGAGCGTGCTGGACGACCTGGTGGATCAGCAGCTCATTCTCCAGGCGGCTCTCCGGGATACCACCATCGTGGTCCCGGAGGGGCGAGTCGAGGAAGCCTTGGACCAGGCGATGCAGGAGCGGGTTCAGGCCTTCGGGAGCCAGTCGGCCCTCCAGGATGCTTTGACCCAGCAGGGCCTGACTCTTACCGCGTTCCGTTCCCAACTCCGCAGCCAGATCCGCCAGCAAATGCTCTTTCAGCGGTACTTCGAGCTCCAGCAGCAGCGAGCCGGTGGCGTCCTGGTGGACGAGGAGGAGATGAGAGCGTTTTACGAAGCGAATCGGGAACAGCTCGAGGCCCGTCCGGCCACCATTTCCTTCCGCCACGTCGTCATCCAGCCGGAGCCGTCTTCGGAGGCCACGGCGGAGGCCCGGGAGGAGGCGCAGAGAATTCTCGATATGGTTCGTGGAGGCGGGGACTTCGCCGACCTGGCTCGGCAATTCTCCCAAGACCCTGGATCTCGCCCCCAGGGAGGGGAGCTGGGGTGGTATCGGCGAGGGGACGGACTCGTTCCGGAGTTCGAGGACGCCGCGTTCGCTTTACCTGAAGGTGCCGTGAGCGATGTAGTGGACAGCCCCTTCGGCGCCCACATCATCAAGGTGGAGCGGGTTCGGGGGGCGGAGCGAATGATCCATCACATCCTCATCTCGGCGGAGACCGGAGACGAGGACATCGAGAGAGCCCGACGCACCGCGGAGGAGGTCCGGGAGCAGGTGGAGGCCGGCAGATCTATCCAGGAGCTGGCCAGGGAGCACGGAGGGGCCGGCATCCCCGACTCCCTCTCCCTCCCCATGGACCAGCTGGGTGAGCTGCCCTCCGGGTTGAGTGATGCCCTGCAGGGCGCACAGCAGGGTGAGATCCTGGGACCGGTGAGCTTCGAGCTCCAGGGCCAGCCCACCTTCTCGGTAATCCAGGTGGCGGAGCTTCGGGACGAAGGGGAATACACCTTCGAGGACGTGCGGAGCGAGGTCCAGGAACGACTCCGCATGGAGAAGCTGGAGGAGCAGCTCCTGCAAGAGCTTCGGGAACGGACGTTCGTGGAGGTCCGCTTCTGACGCCGTCGAACCGGGTTCGCGTCGCACTCACGGCTGGAGACCCTCGAGGAATCGGCCCCGAAGTCATCGCTGGTGCGGTGTCGCATGCCCTGAGGACAGGATTGGTAGCCCCCGAAGACCTGCTGATCCTTGGCCCCCCTTCGGCGGAGATCCCCCAGGTTCCCTTCGAGCCGGTGGAAGGGTGGGACGGCTCCCAGGCGGGAGCCGGGCGGGCCACCCTGGCCGCCATCCAGCGGGCGGTGGAGCTCTCCGAGGAAGGTCGGATCCATGGTTTCGTCACCGGACCCGCGCACAAACCCGCCTTGCGGGACGCCGGTTGCCCCGTCCCCGGGCACACGGAGCTCCTGCAGGAGCTGACTGGGGCCCGAGAGGTTGGGATGCTCATGTGCTCGGAAGGGAACGACGCGTCGCCCACCCTCCGGGTCCTGCTGGCCACCACCCACCTGCCCCTGCGAGACGTGGTTCAGGCCGTCACCACGGAACGGCTCGTCCGACAGATGGAGCTCCTCCACCAGGCCCTTCAGAGTGGGTGGGAAATCGCCGAGCCCCGAATCGCCCTGTGCGCCCTGAACCCCCATGCGTCGGACGGGGGTCTGTTCGGAGACGAGGAAGCTCGAGTCATGACTCCCGCCGTGCAGGAGCTCCGAAACGCGGGAGTCTCCGTTACCGGTCCCGTTCCGGCCGACACGGTATTCCGCCGGGCCCTGGACGGGGAGTTCCATGCCGTCGTGGCCCCCTATCACGATGTGGGAATGGCAGCCTTTAAGTCCGTGACCTTCGGAGGGGGGGTGAACGTCACCCTGGGACTTCCCTTTCCCAGGACCTCCCCGGACCATGGAACCGCCTTCGATCAAGTGGGTCGGGGGACGGCTCGCTGGGAATCCACCTACCAGGCCCTTCTCCTGGCTACCCGTCTGGCCCGCCATCGTTTTGACACCCTGGTGCAGCCCGGGTAGATTCTCGCCCGTCGGAGGTTGGTCCGATCCTCCTTCCCCGGCGCCCTGCCACCCGTGATCAAGCTCACCGACGTAACCAAGGAGTACCCGCGGCACGGAGCCGCCCTGAAGGAAGTCTCCTTCCACGTCGCGAAGGGGGAGTTCGTCTTCCTCACCGGCCACTCCGGTTCGGGAAAGTCCACGACCCTCCGCCTCGTGCACATGGCGGACCGCCCCACCCACGGAGAGGTCAGGGTGAGCGGGTTCTCGTCAGCCCTTACGTCCGCGAGAGAAGTGTGGAAGCTTCGGCGCCGGGCGGGGATGGTGTTCCAGGATTTCCGACTGCTCCCGGGGCGGACCGCCCTTGAGAACGTGGCGTTCGCCCTGGAAGTGACCGGAACCCCTCGCGGCCAGCTTCACCACCGGGCCCAACGACTTCTGGCCCAGGTGGGCCTGAGCGCAAAGCTAAGCTCTCTCCCCACAGAGTTGTCGGGGGGGGAACAGCAACGGGTGGCCATCGCCCGGGCCCTGGCCACCGAGCCCCTGGTCCTCCTGGCCGACGAGCCATCGGGGAATTTGGACGAGCGGGCCGCTCGGGGGATCCTGGAGCTCTTCCGAGAGCTCAACGCCTCGGGAATGTCGGTCCTCATGGCCACCCACGACCTGGACCTCATCCGCGCCTTCCCAGCGGTTCGGGTTCTGGAGCTGGACGAGGGTCGCCTGGTCTACGACTCCCGGGAGAATGGCGCATGACCCATGCCGTCCGGGAAGCCCTGGCGGCCATTCGGAGGGCTCCTCTGCTCACGGCACTGTCGGCGGCCATGGTGGCCCTGGCGCTTTTCGTCGTTGGGCTCTTCGCCCTCGTGGCCCACAACCTTCAGGTGGCGTTGGACCAGGTGGAGGAGCGAGTGGAGGTCGTGGCTTATCTCCGGGACGACACCCGCTCCGTGGAGCTGGAAATCGCGGAAGAGGAGATGCGAAGCCTTCCGGAAGTGGAGGACGTCCGGTACGTCTCCAAGGAGGAGGCCCTACTGCTCGCCCAGGAGCAGTTGGCCGACTTCCAAGACCTCTTCGCAGGGCTGGAGGTGAACCCCCTTCCCGCGTCGCTGGAGATCGCCCTGGCGCCGGGCTCCCGGGATCCCGAAACGGTCTCCCGGATCTCTCAACACGTCTCGGTCTATCCCTTCGTGGAGGACGTCCGCTACGGCGAGGAATGGGTGGACCGAGTCTACCTGCTACAGAGAATCTCGGGAATTACGGCAGGGGTCCTGGGGACCGGATTCGGAGCCGTCGCCGCCCTCATCATCGCCACGGCGATCCGGATCGCCATCTTCGCCCGGCGGGAAGAGATCTACGTCATGCGACTGGTGGGAGCCTCGAACGGCTTCATCCGGCGTCCGTTTCTGCTGGAGGGAATCTTCACCGGCCTGGTGGGCGGGCTGCTGGCGGCGGGTCTGAGCTATGCATCCTACCTGGCGGTGGGTCACCTTCTCTTCCCGGTGGAGTGGCTCCCGGGCCCCTGGGTCGCCGGAGGAATCCTGGCGGGAGCCGCTTTCGGACTCGTCTCCAGTGCTCTGGCGGTGCGACGTTACCTGCAGGAGGTGTGAGATGACCCCACATCGCCGCCGGCTCGAGAGCGGCCGGGTCGCCAGTGGAGCGGTGCTCCTACTCGTCCTTCTCACCATCCCGCAGCCTCCTGCTCACGCCCAGGAGCCGGGAACGGATCTCCGCCGGGAGCTCCAGGAGAGCCAACGGCGTCTGGAAGAAGTGCGGTCGGAACGAAACCGGCTCCAGCAGGAGATGGATGCCCTTCGCTCCCGGGTCCGAAACGTATCCGACGAGCTTCGCAACATCGAACGGCAGTTGAGCACATCGCGGTCCGTCCTGGAGGAGATC
>SKZC01000310.1 GCA_007127575.1 Gemmatimonadota bacterium | reverse complement strand
CTTCGAGCTGGATTTGCTGTGCTCGCCTCATGTCGCTTCGTTCGCCATCCGCTTCGGTTAGGGGGTTGGAAAACGGAGATCCCTGGCGAGGACCTGTCCCCGGCGCGTATCATGCCTTCCTCCCGATTTCCCCGGGGGACCAGCATGTGTCCAATTCACACCCTGGATGGGGTCCATGATTTCCGTAAGAGCCCTTACGCTCCTGTCCGCCGCCGTCCTCATCTCCTGCGCGCCGGAGGAAGATCAAGCTCCGGCCTCCGGGAACGCGAGCTCCGGCGACGACTCCGCCGCCGGAATCGCCGTGCCGGTCCTCCCCGAGCCCCAGGAGAGCTTCTGGGACGACTTGGCACGGCACTGTGGGAATGCATACCCGGGAGGGCTCACGTTGGAGCCGCCTGGCGATGAAATGCTCACCGGCACCGAAGAGCTCATCGTCCACTTCCGGGAATGTGGGGAGGAGGAACTTCGCCTCCCCTTCCACATCGAGATCGAGGAGACAGGGGAGTGGGACCGCTCCCGGACGTGGGTCTTCATCCGGAATCCGGACGGGCTGGAACTCCGGCACGATCACCGGCGGCCCGATGGTACCGACGACGACGTCACCTGGTACGGGGCGGTGAGCACCGATCCAGGCACCCCTCAGCGGCAGGAGTTCCTATCCGCCCAGCGGACGGAAGAATCCGGGTACGAACGCGGATGGCGGGTGGAGATCGTACCTGGGGAGCGCTACACCTACGGGACCACCCGCCGGGGCGAGTGGTCGTGGAGGGTGGACTTCGACCTGACGGATCCCATTCCTCCCCCTCCTCCGCCCTGGGGTTTCGAGGGCTCCCCTGCCGCCCCTGACTGACTTCGACGCGGGGAGACCGGAGCCGCCCGTTACCGAGGTTCCTGTCCCAGAAACTCTCCTACCCTGTCCGCATGGCTACCGTGGGGACGCGGATAGTCCTCCAGCCCCGCGACATAGCAGTTCTGCCGGTCCCGGGGCCCGATGGCGTCGGGAGGGAGCTCCATGGGACCGCTCTCCGGCCGCCAGCTTGCCCCCTCCGGAACTGGCACGGAGGGCATGACGATCCCGGACGACTGGCGGGTCCGGGTTTCCACGGCCTCGGTGAGGGCTTCGGTCACCTCCAGCGCCTCCAGAAGCCGCTCTCCGGTCCAGTCGGTAAGACGGCTCCGGACCGCCTCTCGCGAGTCGGTCTCCATGAGGAGTACGGCCTCTTCCTGAAGCTCCGTGAGCTCCGTCATCCAGCGAGCCTCCAGTGCCTCCAGCTCTGCGGTGACCGGAGCCAGAAAGGTCTCCGGTTGGGCACACATGTGGTGAAAGAGGCGTTTGAACGAGCGATACGCACTCCGGGTCCCCTCCAGCGACGCGAACTCGGGGTTCAGCGAGGTGGAGGAGGCGTCCCGAGTCAGATAACGGTGCTGCTTGTACTCCGCGGGCACGTCCTCCGCACCCAGGGGGATGGGGACCATGGGAGCGCTCACGGCCGCGGCGACGGACACCCAGAGGACGCCCAGCTCCGGGGGAAGTCCGTTCCGGAGTCGAGCCAGTTGGCCGTATCCGGCCCTGTCGTCGGACCACCGAGGATCCCGGACCAGGGCCAGCATGTCTCCCAGCGTAACCGGCGTGAGGTCGCGGATCTCCGCCTCCAGCGTCGGTGGGTAGCGGAACGGAGCGTTTTCGTCGTTCCCCGGAGGACCGGGGAACGGGGTGCCGTAGACTTCCTGGAGGTTGAACGGATCCCCGGAGTCGGGATCGAACCATCCTCGCTCCACCGCGAACTCCACCAGGTTTGCTGAGCCCATGAAGTCGGAGGCGTCCTGGAAGTCCAGCGGCACGTCGTGTATGTAGCCCGGATACAGGACCCGCACGTCACGTGGACCCAGGCGCTCTGCGGCCCAGAGCCCCTGGCCGCCTGCGAAGGTGACCAGGACCCACCCCTCGTGGGCGTCAGCGAAGAGAAGTGACCCTCCACCGTAATGCGCATAGCCGTGGCCGTCGATGAGTTCTCCGGCCAACTCCACGGCATGACGAGCGCTGGTGGCGCGTTCCATCACGGCCCGGGACAGGTCGCTGTAGCTTACGCCCCTCTGGGGCTCCGGGGTGAGCTGCAGGAGCTCCGGCCGGGAGGGGCTCCAGACGGCTCGACCTGCCACGTGATGCGCGTTCAGCCCTCCATTCATCAGGGGACTGGGGAAGCCGGCGAACTGGGAGTAGTTGGAGGTGATAAAGCGGGCCGTCTCTCCTTCCTGAGGGATCCGGATCCGCTCCCCCGGATAGCGAGCCTCCTCCGTGACTCCCACTTCCAAGGTAGTGCCCGCCGGGAACTCCCGGCCGGGGGTGATCTCAAGCCAATGGCTGGAGGGCTCGTGTCCGAAGCCCCCGAGAAAGACGGAGCCGTCCTCGGTGAGCTCGTGTCCCACGTAGATGGCGATGCTCTTCTCCAAGGGCGTCGGGGCGGAGACGCCGTCGTTCCCCTCATGCTCTCCAGGGCGGTCCGGGACGCAGGCGATGGTGGAGAAGAGGAACAACGCCGAGAGCGGGACGAGGCCGACCATGAGGTTGTGCCCATGAGGCGCTGGGCGCATCACTTTCGCTCCTCGGTATGGGGGTGCAATGTACCGAGCGTCAAAAGTGGCTCATGGAGGGTATTTGCGCACGCACCGGATTCGGGCTCGGCGCCCGGTCCTTCTTCAAAGGCCTTCTAGGGCCTCGTTGCGGAAGTCCGCGTACATTCGAGCGCCGCCGCATCCGCTCCAGCGTCGTTGCTCCTCCTCGACGTAGCGCTGCTATGCCTCGTCGTCGCGCCTACCTGGAGCGGCGCTCCGACG
>SKZC01000291.1 GCA_007127575.1 Gemmatimonadota bacterium | reverse complement strand
GGCCGACGCCTCCCTCCTCATCATCCTAACCGCGGTGCCCAATGTCTACGTGCACTTCGGCACCGACCGCCAACGCCCTCTCGGAGCCGTGACCCTGGAGGAGGTCGAACGACTCCGGGACGAAGGCCACTTCCCGGCCGGGAGCATGGGGCCCAAGGTGGATGCGGTGATCCACTTCCTCCGGAACGGGGGTCGGCGGGCCCTCATCACTGATCCCGACAGCCTCCCGCAGGCCATCGAAGGGCGAGCGGGCACCCACTTCGTGGGCCGGGTCTGAGTCCGGCATGGAGACCCGGGCCCTCTCCAGCACCGGATCCGTCCACGTGGCTTCCGAGGTGGGTCGCCTCCGGTCCGTGCTCGTCCATGAACCGGGTCTGGAGGTAGATCGCATGGTTCCCGCCATGATGGCGGAGCTCCTCTTCGACGACATCCTCTACGGTGACCGGGCTCGAGATGAGCACCGAAGGTTCCGGAGGGTCCTGGAGCTGTTGGGGGTGGAGGTGCTGGAGGCTAGCGTCCTCCTTGCGGAGACGTTGGAGGACGAAGAGGCCCGGGAATGGGTGGAGGGGTTCGTCTTTCCCCACCTTCTACCCCCGGTGCGGAAGAGCCTGCGGCAGATGAGCCCCGCGACCCTTGCCCACACCCTCGTAGCCGGATTCCCTCTGCCCCCGGAGCAGCGAGGCAGCTCCTTGGACGACCTCTTCGGCGTTCGTCCCCTGCCCAACTTCTGCTTCCAGCGGGACACACAGGTGGTCCTGGGAGGAGGCGTCGTCTTCGCCTCCATGGCCAACTTCGCCCGGCACCGGGAAGCGCTCCTCTCTCGGGCCATCTTTCGGTTTCACCCCCGGTTTCACGGCGTTCCCGTCCTCCACGACCCGGCTGCGGAATACCGGGACCGCCCCCCGCAGCCTGGGGAGGGGAGGGGCACGCTGGAGGGGGGAGACGTTCTGGTCCTCTCCCCCCAGGTGGTGGCGGTAGGGTGTTCGGAGCGTACGAACCTCAAGGGGGTGGAGGAGCTGGCCGGCGCCCTCGCCCAGATGGACGACGGGCCTCGCTGGCTCTTCCGGGTGGACCTCCCCCGGCGGCGGGCCTTCATGCATCTGGACACCCTCTTCACCCCGGTATCCCAGGACACCTGCCTGGCCTATCCCCCGGCCCTCCTCCCGGGACACGACGAGAGCGTGGAGGTCTTCGAGTACGACCTGAAAGAGAAGGAACCGTCGCGGGATCCGGAGCCGGCGGGAGCCCTCCTCCAGGCCTTGTCCCGCCGCGGCCTCGAATACGAAGCGATCCCCTGTGGAGGGTCCGACCCCATGGTCCAGCAGCGAGAACAGTGGACCGACGGAGCCAACGGGCTGGCCCTGGCTCCCGGCGTGGTGGTGCTCTACGACCGGAATCGGGCCACGGCGGAGTCCCTGGCGGACCGGGGGTTTCGGATCGTGTGGGCCGACGACCTCCTCCTGGGCCGGGAGGAGGTGGACCTGGACCGGGACGAGAAGGTCTGCCTCCTGGTCCCTTCCAACGAGCTCTCCCGCGCCCGGGGGGGAGCCCACTGCCTCACCCACCCCCTGCTTCGGGACTTCGGAAGCTGACGTGGACACCTGCACGCCTCCGGTGAGGTTCAGCGGGGACGGGGGGGCGGACTCGTGACCGGGGAGATCGTCCTGGCCCTGGCCATCCTGGCCGGGGTGGTAGGGCTCTTCGCCTGGGGCCGGCTCCGCCCGGACATGGTGGCGCTCCTGACCCTGGCCGCCGTGTCCCTCACCGGGATCCTCTCCCCGTCCCAGGCCCTCTCCGGATTCAGCAACAACGCGGTGGTGGCGGTGGCGGGAATGTTCGTCATCAGCGCCGGGCTGGCCCGCACGGGCGTGGCCGGAGTGCTGGGTCGCAAGGTCATGGAGGTGGCCGGGCGCGGAGAGGCTCGGCTCGTGGTGGCCCTCATGTTGGTCTCGGGAGTGCTGTCGGGCTTCATGAACAACGTGGGTGTGGCGGCCATGATGCTTCCGGTGGTGGTGGAGATCGCACGGAAGACGGGCCTTCCCCCCTCAAAGCTCCTCATCCCCATGGCGCTTGGGGCTCAGCTCGGAGGCTTTACCACCCTCATCGGGACTCCTGGCAACCTGTTGGCCAGCGAGGTTCTCACCGATGTGGGATTGGAGGGCTTCGGACTCCTGGAGTTCACCCCCATGGGGCTCATCCTCCTCCTCATAGGGACCGTTTTCGTGGCGATGGCCGCACCCCGGCTCCTTCCCACACGCGACCCCAGAGGAGAGGGGACGGGGGCTCGTCCCGAGCTCCGGGAGGATCTCACACTGGAGGAGCGAATCTTCGGGCTCCGCGTTCCCGAGGGATCGCTGCTGGAGGGGAAGACCCTGGCGGAAAGCCTCATCGGTTCGGCCCTGGGCCTTCAGGTTCTGGCCGTCGAGAGGGGCCGAGAGCGAACCCTTTCGCCTCGGCCCGGCACCGTCCTGAGAGGAGGCGACCGGCTCGTGGTCCAGGGGCAACCCAACTTGCTCCGAGAGCTCCAGAAGCGTCGACACCTGGTGGCGGAGGCGGAGCACGATGTGGGGGATTGGCTGGCGTCGGAGGAGGTGGGGCTGGCCCGGCTCAGCGTCGAGCCCGACGCCCGATTCGTGGGCTCCACCTTGAACGACATCGACTTCCGGAAGGAGACGGGAGCGGTGGTCCTGGCCATCCGTCGAGGGGACGGCGTCCGCCGCACCCACCTCCAGGATACCCCTTTGGTGCAGGGGGATGTACTCCTGGTCCAGGCCCCTCGGGAACGGCTGACGGAGCTGGGGGAACGAGAGGGGATCGAAGATCTCCAGGCCATGGATCC
>SKZC01000374.1 GCA_007127575.1 Gemmatimonadota bacterium | reverse complement strand
GGGGCACACGGAGGCCCTGACGAGAGTAGGGGAGGAATCGGCGACGCATCGCGTCAGTCTACCCACCCGCGTCAGGTGGATCAAACCCGACTCGGGGACGCTCACACGCCCAACCGGACCGTTCCCCGAGACCGACCTCATGATTTCACGGCTCCTCCAACACCTCTCCCAGCCTGCAACCACTCCCGAAGAGCGGGAGGCCCGCTACCACCTGCGAGTGACCGTGGTAGTGGCTCTGGGGATGATCGTGGGGGCCGGGGCCCTCTGGTTCGCAGATCCCACACCCTCCTGGGTCTGGATCCCGTTGGGTTTGGCCTACCTGGTGGGAGGAGTCCGCATCGCCACGGACACCTGGAAGGAGCTCAAGAAGCGCCGGCTATCCATCGACTTCTTGATGGGTGCCGCGGCGGTGGGAGCCGCGGCGGTTGGGAGCCCCCTGGAGGGCGTGATCCTCATCTTCCTCTTCAGCCTCTCCAACACACTGGAAGCCTTCGCTCTGGGTCGGACACGGCGGGCCGTCCAGGCTCTGGTGGAGCTCCGGCCCACGGAGGCCATCCTGGCCGGAGGGGATGGGGAGGAGGTGGGCAGGATCTCGGTGGACGAGCTCCAGCCGGGGCACCGGATCCTGGTTCGTCCCGGGGCTCGCATCCCCGCTGACGGCACGGTGGACGGTGGAGGGAGCGAAGTGGATCAATCCGCCATCACCGGTGAGTCTCGCCCCGTGCGGAAGGAGGAGGGAGACCCCGTGTTCGCCGGCACCATCAATCAGGGGGGTGTCCTCACGGTCCAGGTGACCCGGAGCTCGGAAGAGACGGTCCTCGCCCGGATCATCCGGCTGGTGCAGGAGGCCCGCGAGGGCCGAGCTCCGGCCCAGCACTTCGTCGACCGCTTCGCCCACCCCTATACCCTGGGGGTCCTGGGAGTCACGTTGGTGGCGGCCGTCCTCCCTCCCACCCTCTTCCAGGTAGAATGGGGGGACGCGGTCTACCGAGCCATCACCCTCCTGGTGGTGGCCAGCCCCTGCGCCCTGGTCATCTCCACCCCGTCCGCCATCCTATCGGCCATCGCCAACGGTGCTCGGCACGGGGTTCTCTTCAAGGGAGGAGCCTACCTGGACCTTGCCGGAACCATTGACACCGTGGCCTTCGACAAGACGGGAACCCTTACGGAAGGGAAACCGCGCCTACTGGAGGTGGTGACCCGGGCGGGACTGAGGCGAGAGCTCTCCCAGGCCGAGGAAACGAACCAGGAGGAGGATGCGCTCCTTCTCCTGGCCGGAGCGGTGGAGGCGGATTCGGAGCACCACCTGGCCCGAGCGGTGCTGGAGGCATGCAAGGAACGAGGACTCACCCCCCACCCGGCTCGGGATTTCCAGGCGTATCCCGGCGAAGGTGTATCGGCCCAGGTGGACGGGCGCGGGATCTGGGTGGGAAACCAGGCGATGGCCCATCGTATGGGAGCAGCCCCAGGTGCCCTCCTCCGGGGCTGGGGCGCCGAGGAGACCTCCCTGGGCCGAACCTTAGTTTTGGTTGGTGAGGGGGAGGACATCCTGGGCGCTATGGCCTTCGGCGACGCCCTGAAGCCCGATGCCGCCGCCACCATTCGCCACCTCAAGCACGAAGGGGTCCGCTGGATCACGATCCTCTCCGGGGACCATCCGGATACCGCCCGGGCCGTGGCGCTGGAGCTGGGGGTGGATGAGGTCCGGGCGGGACTCCTCCCTCACGAGAAGGTGGAGGCCGTCCGTACCCTCACGCAGCGGTCTCAGGGAGTCGCCATGGTGGGGGACGGGGTCAACGACGCTCCCGCCATGGCGGCGGCCACGCTGGGTGTGGCCATGGGAAGTGCTGGGACGGACGTAGCCATCGAAACCGCCGATGTCGTGCTCATGAGCGACGAGCTTTCCAAGGTGGACCACCTCATTCACCTGGGGCGGAGGTCCCGGGTGGTGGTCCGACAAAACGTCTGGTTCAGCGTGGGCTGGATGGCACTACTGGTGGTCCTGGCCACCACGGTGAGCCTGCCCCTGACGCTAGCGGTGGTGGCCCACGAGGGGAGCACGCTCCTGGTCGTCCTGAACGGGCTTCGGCTACTGGGGGGTGCGCCACACCCCCAGACGGTCCCGGGCGAGTCCAGGGCCGAAGCCGCTTGAGGTCCCCCGTACCCTCACCCTTCAAGCCAGCCGCTGAGAGGTCACCCGGTGAAGGGGGCCCGTCCCCTTCTCATAGCTCCTGGCATTTCTGAGCGTCGTTTCGGCGATGCTCTCCAGCGCCTCGCGGGTGAAGAACCCCTGGTGGCCGGTGATGAGGACATTGGGGAAGGTGAGCAGGCGGCTAAACACGTCGTCCTGGATGACGGTCTCCGAGAGATCCTGAAAGAACAGCTCTTCCTCCTCTTCGTACACGTCCAAGGCCAAAGCCCCGAGCTTTCCGGACTTGAGCGCCCCGATGACGGCTTGGGAGTCCACCAGCGCCCCTCGGCTCGTGTTCACGAGGATGACCCCTTCCTTCATCCGTCCCAACGCCTGCTGGTCCACCAGGTGATGGGTCTCCGGAGTCAGCGGGCAGTGGAGGGAGATGATGTCCGAAGAGGAAAGGAGGGTCTCCAACGAGCCGTACTCCACGAAGTCCGCTTCCGGGTCGGGGTGGGGATCGTAGGCCAGAACGCGGCACCCAATGCCCGACATGATCCTGGCGAAGATGACTCCGATGTTCCCCGTCCCCACCACCCCCACGGTCTTCCCGTGGAGGTCCACTCCCAGCAGGCCAGCCAGTGAGAAGTTGCCTTCCCGTACCCGATTGTACGCCCGGTGGATTCTCCGGTTCAGGGACATGACGAGACCCACCGCGTGCT
>SKZC01000122.1 GCA_007127575.1 Gemmatimonadota bacterium | reverse complement strand
TTCGCCATGACGGGGTGGCGGATCGGCCTCACCTGGACGTCGGAGGAGGTGGCCACCAAGATGGGGGCGCTTCAGAGCCACTCCACCTCCAACCCCGCCACCCCCTCCCAGCTCGCGGCGTTGGAGGCGCTTACCAACCGGGAGCGGGCCGATGCGGAAGTTGAGAAGATGAGAGGGATCTTTCGCCGTCGACGGGACTTGGTGACCTCCCTCCTCCAGGAGCGACTTCCGGAGTTGTCCTTCGTTCAACCCGAGGGGGCGTTCTTCCTCTTCTTTCGGATCGACGGAACGTACGGGGGAGACATCCGGAACTCACAGGACTGGTGCCGATTCATCCTCAAAGAGGCCGGTGTCGCAGTGGTGCCCGGTGCCGCCTTCGGCGACGATCGCTACGCCCGGCTGAGCTTCGCCACCTCCGATGAGGCCCTGACTCAGGCCGTGGAGAGAATGGCTGCCGCTCTCGAATCTCGCTGACCGGGCCGTGTCGTTGGACTCCACGCCCCCCGGCGAAGCTCCTCGACCCAGGACGGCGGCCCGGCTCCCGGCGCTGGCCTTCGAAGAGTACATCGAGGAGGGTTTCGCTTCGGAAGACGGGTTGCTGAGGGAGCTCCGTCGGGAGTTGGGGCGCCGAGGCATGCCGGTGATCCAGGTGCCCCCGGTCTCTGCCCGGGCCCTGCAGGTGTTGGTGGCCGCGGCGGGTGCCCGACGGGTGGTGGAAGTAGGAACCCTGGTGGGATACTCTGCCATCTGGATGGCCCGTGCCCTGCCGGCGGATGGACGGCTGGTGACGTTGGAGCGGGATGAGGAGCGGGCGGAGCTGGCGAAGGAGTTCATCCAGCGGGCCGGCCTGGCCGAGCGGGTGGAGGTGCGGGTGGGGGAGGCTCGGGAGCTTCTGGAGGCCATGGACGAGGAGGGAGATGTGGACCTCGTGTTCGTGGATGCGGACAAGGATGGAAACCCCATGTACGCTGATGAGGCCGCCCGGCTTCTTCGGCCGGGGGGAACCCTGGTGGTGGACAACGCCCTATGGAGGGGTGGGGTGCTGGATCCTCCCGGCGCCATGGATCCCGAAGCACGGTTGATCTCAGAGTTCAACGGACGGATGGCCTCCGACGAGCGGTTCCTTTCCACCATTCTCACCGTGGGCGACGGTCTCCTGGTGGCTGTTCGTCGCTGAGGAGGGGGTGCCGGCGGTGGCTCAAAGCGGCGGACGGCCCCCCGTCAGACTCGGAGTAGCTTTCGAACCCGCGCCATGAGAGAGCCGACATAGCCGCCTCCGAACAGGTTCACGTGGACCAGGAGCGGGTAGAGCTGGTAGACGTCTCTCCTCACCTCATCGTAGCCGGGTGGCAAGGGGGCCGCTTCCCTGTAGCTCGGCAGAAAATCTCGGGGGAAGCCCCCGAAGAGCTCGGCCATGGCCAGGTCCACCTCTCGATGCCCCAGGTAGACGGCGGGGTCCACGAGAACCGGAGCGCCGTCCGGGTCTGCCATGACGTTCCCGCTCCAGAGATCTCCGTGAAGGAGGGAGGGGCGGAGGGCCGAATCGTCCAGGAGAAGGTCCACAGAGTCGGCGACCTTCTCCGCCGCCTGCGCATCGGCTGAACCCAGGGCCCCTCCATCCACGGCGCGACGGAGTTGAGGGAGGATGCGGCGCTCCCGCCAGAACTCCATCCATCGGCGCCGCCGGCCGTTCACTTGGGGGAGAGGCCCGATGAAATTGTCCCGGTCCCAGCCGTAGGCTTCGCCTCCGGTGTCGTGAAGCTGCGCCAGGGTCCGGCCCAGGGTCCGCCCGAAGGAGCTTGGTACCGGACCCTCCTCCACGAACTCCAGGAGAATCCAGTGGGATCCCACCCCCAGCACCGTCGGTACCCGAACGGAACCGGTCCGGCCCAGGGCACGTAGGCCCTCCACCTCCGCTTTGAAGAGGTCCGGAGGCGCTTCCGGATTCCATTTCAGAAAGAAGGAGTCACCCGAATCCGTCTGAAGGCGGACCGCCTGGTTGACGCATCCGCCTCCTACCGGAGCCGTTCGCACCCCGGTGCCACCACCCTCCACGCTGGGCCGAAGGGCCCGCTCCACTTCCTGGAGGATCCCCGGGGGTGGAGAGGAGCTCATCCGCACCGAGGGCTGCACGTCGAAGGACGAGGAGGCCAGTCAGCGTTCACGGGGAGGATCGGAGTCCATCCGTTGGAGAAGCTCTTTGCAGGAGCGGTGGATCATGGAGTAGACCGCTTGGAAGCCGTCGGGTCCGCCGTAGTAGGGGTCCGGAACCTCCAGGTCCCCTTCGTGGGCTTCGGGGTCGAACTCCCGGAGGAGGTGGAGCTGGGCCTTCCCTCCGTGGCGTTCCTTCATGGCCTCCAGGTTTCGAAGGTTGTCCCGATCCATGGCGACGATGTGGTCGAAGCGGTCCAGGTCGTCGGGCTCCACCTTCCTGGCTTTCCCGTCCAGGGTAACACCGTGGTCCCGAGCCACCTGAAGCGACCGTGGATCCGCGGGCTCTCCGACGTGATAGGCGCCGGTTCCCGCCGAGTCCACGTGAAAGGAATCCGCCAGCCCATCCTTCTCGAGCACGTCCCGGAAGACACCCTCGGCCAGGGGAGAGCGGCAGATGTTCCCCAGGCAGACGAAGAGAATGTGGGTGCGGTGGGTTCGGGATGTGCTCATGGTTCCTCGAGGTGATGTGAGGACGGGTCGGACCCCACTCGGTTCGTTCCGGGTACCGGTGCCTGATGCTGGCGGGCCCTGTCGGAGCCCCGGCGCCCGAGACGGCACTGGTTCCCAGCTTACCGGGTCGAAGTGAATACCAATGGACCCACGATGTAAACCCACCATGGATGCGAGTTCAAGATGACCCC
>SKZC01000039.1 GCA_007127575.1 Gemmatimonadota bacterium | reverse complement strand
GAAAGGACCGCGCTGGTTCATCATCGTCGCGTCGGTGGGCATCGTGGCAGGGCTCTTGGTGGCAGGTGGCGAGGATCCTCAGGCCCATCCGGCTCCCAACGTGGCTCCCGGAGCCGTGGCGTGGGCAGGAATGGGCTCGGACCGAGCCACCGTTATGTACGGGGACGAGCTGGGGGAGGAGGCCTACCGGGCCTTGGCGCTGAGGGCCGGGCCCTTGGACCCGCGGGTGGACACGGCGCTGGAGGACGTCTCGGACGAGGCGTTGACGCAGGTGGTGCGTCGGGTGTGCGTGACGTGTCACAACGACGAGTTGAGGACGGCGGGTTTGAGCCTGCAGGGGTTCCAGGTGGAGGAGGCGGCGTCAGAGGGTGAGACGGCGGAGATGATGATCACGAAGCTCCGGTTGCGGATGATGCCGCCGCCGGGGATTCCGAGGCCGGGTGGGGACACGCTGACGGCGCTGGTGGAGCGCCTGGAAGGGAAGGTGGACGAAGCGGTGGCGGCGAACCCGAACCCGGGGATGCGTCTGCCGCAGCGGCTGAACCGGGCGGAGTACGAGCGGACGATCCGGGCCCTTCTCGGGTTGGAAGTGGACGCATCGGCCTACCTGCCGCCGGAGACCATCAGCGACAACTTCGACAATATTTCGGACGTTCAGAGCATCTCGGCGTCCCTGCTGGAGGGGTACATGCGGATGGGGGGCCACGTGGCCCGGGTGGCGGTGGGAGACCCCGATGCCACTCCCACCCAGAGCAGCTATCGAGCGCTGATGACCCGCTCCCAGTTGACCCAAGTGGAAGGGGCGCCGTACGGGAGCCGCGGGGGGATCTCGGCCGTCCACAACTTCCCCGCCGACGGCGAGTACGTCTTCCGCTTCGAGTTCCACCGGACCCCCACGGGGAGCCTCTACGGGGCCACCGCCCGAAGCGAGCGCTTGGAGTTCTCCATCGACGGGGTGCGGGTGGCCCTCCTGGACATCGATCCCTTTATCCACGAACGGGAAACCGCAGGACTTACGGTGGAGACGGACCCCATCTTCATCCGGACGGGGGCGAAGCGGGTGAGCGCCGCCTTCATCCCCACCTTCGAGGGTCCGGTGAACGACGTTCTCGCCCCGGTGGGCCAGACCATGGCGGACCCTCAGATCGGGCTCGCCCACGGGATCACCACCGTGCCCCACGTGCGGGAGATGCGGGTGGAGGGTCCCTTTCGGGTGACGGGGGTGTCGGAGACGCCGAGTCGGGAGAAGATCTTTAGCTGCCGGCCCACGGCACCGGAGGAGGAGCTGCCGTGCGCCCGTGAGATCATCCAGCAGATTGGGGAGGAGGCGTACCGGAGGCCCCTGACGGATAGCGACCGGGAGGGGTTGTTGAACCTCTTCCGGGAAGGCCGGGAGGAAGGGGGCTTCGAGATGGGGGTGCGCACGGCCCTCCAGGGCATCCTCTCCAGCCCCCACTTCATCTTCCGCTACGACACGCAGCCGTCGGATGTGGTGCCTGGGGAGCTGTACGCCATCAGCGACGAGTCGCTGGCCACCCGGCTGTCGTACTTCCTGTGGGGTCAGCCGCCGGACCAGGAGTTGATGGAGGTGGCGGCGGCGGGACGGCTGTCGGATACGGCGGTGCTGGAAGAGCAGGTGTGGCGGATGTTGGCGGACGAGCGGTCGGAGGCGCTGGGAGAGCGGTTCGCGGCCCAGTGGCTGAGGTTGCCACGTCTGGAGGTGATCCACCCGGACCCGAGGCGGAATCCGGAGTTCGACGATCGGCTTCGGGAGCTGATGCGGGAAGAGACGGTGCGGTTCTTCAACCACCTGGTGGAGGAGGACCGGAGCCTGCTGGAGCTGTTCACGGCGGACTACACCTTCGTGAACGAGCGGTTGGCGAGGCACTACGGGACCTCGGGGGTGTCAGGGAGCGAGTTTCGGCGGGTGGAGGTGACGGATGAGCGGCGTCGGGGCCTGGGGATCCTGGGTCACGGGAGCGTGCTGACGCTGACGTCGCATGCGAACCGGACGTCGCCGGTGGACCGGGGGCTTTGGGTGATGGAGGTGCTCATGGGGACGGAGCCGCCACCGCCGCCGCCGGTGCCGTCGTTGGAAGAGACGGCGGGGACGGACGACGAGGACGGGAGGGAGTTGACGGTTCGGGAGCGTCTGGAGATCCACCGGGACAACCCGACGTGCAACGCGTGTCATCAGTTCATCGATCCGCTGGGGCTGCCGTTGGAGCACTTCGACATCACGGGCCTGTGGCGGCTGCGGGACGGGGGCAATCCCATCGACTCCCGAGGGGGGATGTGGACGGGTCGGGATCTGGTGATGCCCCACGACCTGAGGGACGCGCTGCTGGAGCTGGAGGTGCAGGTGGTGCGGAACTTCACGGAGAACCTGATGCGCTACGCGTTGGGGCGGCGGGTACAGTACTACGACCGGCCGGTGATCCGGCAGATCGCCGCAGAGGCGGCGGCGGAGGACTACCGGATGTCGGCGTTCATCCGAGGGGTGGTGCTGTCGGACCCGTTCCGGCTCCGGATGGCGGAGCCCATGGCCGACGACGCGGAGCTGGAGCAACGGTAGGAGCGAACGCATGCGACTCACCCTCTTTTCCGACTACACGCTAAGAACGCTCCTCTTCCTGGGAGTGCACCACGAACGGTTGGTGCCCCTGGGAGAGATTGCCGAGGCGTACAACGTGTCCCACAACCACCTGGTGAAGGTCTCGGGGACACTGAATCGCCTGGGGCTGGTGGAGACGGTCCGTGGACGAGGGGGCGGCCTGCGCCTCGCCCAGGATCCGGAGGCCATCAATATCGGTTGGCTCATCCGGGAAACGGAGCCCGACTTCCATCTCGTGGAGTGCTTCGACCGGGCCAACAACACCTGCCCCATCACCCCGGCCTGTATGCTGAAGCACGTCCTCTTTGAAGCCCGGGACAATTTCCTGGAGACCCTGGACCGGTACACCCTGGCGGACTTCCTGGCCTCGCCCAAGCGCCGGGACGCCTTCGTGCGACTCTGGTCCCAGGCCGCGGCGGAGGTCCCCGGCGAGGAAACGAACGGGACGCCCCCCGAAGGCGACGGATAGCGCCTCCCGGGGAGCCCCGAGGGCCCACCACCCCCTCCACGGGCTCGCTTGCCGAAGAAACTTCCCCCCCCTTACTCTGGATCTTCGGGGAGGACTCCTCTCCCCATCCACCCGGACCGGAGATTCCCTGGTGGCGCAGACCGCGAAGCGAACGACCGGAGATGAAGCGCCCGGCCCGGGCGCGAGCCCGGACGGACTCCAGATCGCCCGAAGGATCCGGGAAGCCCCCACCTCCGCCACCGTCCAGATCGCCGACGAGGCAAAGATGCTGCGGCGAGAGGGAGTGGACGTGGTGGACTTCTCCGCCGGGCGCGCCGCGGAAGCCACACCGGAACACATCTGCCGAGTGGCGTCGGAGGCCCTCCTTTCCGGCGATACCCATCAGACCATGGCTCAGGGAAAACCGGAGTACCGGGAGGCCTGTGCCCGAAAGCTCCTCCGGGAGAACGGAATTGAGGCCGATCCCCAACGGGAGGTGGTGGCCACATTCGGGTGTAAGAACGGGCTGACGCTAGCGGTCCTCTCCACGGTAAACCCCGGAGAGGAGGTCATCCTGGAAGACCCCGGGTTCGTGAGCTACGCCCCCACGATCCGCTTCTTCGGAGGGGTGCCGGTGCCGGTTCCCCTTCGCCCTGATCAAGGACACCGGTGGCGCGAGGAGGATCTCAGGGCCGCTGTGACGGAGCGGACCCGGGCCATCCTGTTCTGCTCCCCTCACAACCCCACTGGGGCGGTGCACACTCCGGAGGAGCTGGACGCGATCGCCCGGGTGGCCCGTGACCACGACCTGTACGTCATCTCCGACGAGATCTACGAGCGGATCACCTGGGACGGTCGCCGCCACACCTCCATCGCCACCCGCCCCGGGATGGAGGGGAGAAGCATCACCCTCATGGGCCTCACCAAGACCGCGTCCATGGGCGGATGGCGGATCGGCTTCGCCTACGCGCCCCCCCCGGTGGTGGACGCCATGATCACCCTCCAACAGCACCTGGCCACCTGCGTAGGGTCCTTCGCGCAGGCCGGGGGAGAGGTGGCCTTCGGAGAGGAGCCCGGCCCCGCTCTCACAGGAATGTGGAAGGAGTGGGAGGACCGATGCCGCTTCATGTGTGGGGAGCTGGACGCCCTTCCCGGTGTCTCCTGCCCCATGCCGGAAGGGGGATTTTACGGGTGGGCCGACATCCGGGGAACCGGAGAGACGTCGCTGGAGCTGGCGGAGCGCCTCCTTCGGGACCACCACGTGGCGGTGGTTCCCGGCTCGGCCTTCGGCCCCCAGGGGGAAGGCTATCTCCGGATCACCTGCGTGAAGTCCCGGGAGGATCTGGAGAAGGGGGTGCAACGGTTCAAGGAGGCCATCAGGGCATAGAAGGACCGCGTTCCACCACCCAAAGCTCCTGGAGGGAGCCCCCTCCACAGATGGAGGCCGAAACATGGCGACGGTGGCAGTCCTCAGTCCTCGGAGCCGCGCGACCGCAGGCGTGGGCCAACGGATCAATGTCCTCACCGGCCTGCTCCTGGCGGGCCTTCTGGTAGCCGGCTGCGGAGCCGAAGCGCCTGCCGGGGAGCCAGTGGAAGCGGCCACCTTCGATGCCGGCACCGAAGCGGACCGGGAAGCCCTCTTCGACTTCCTGGTGGAGAAGACGCTGGAGCGGGACGCCTTCGCCTCCCTCCCCTACCATCCGGTGTACCGGGAGCACCCGGCGGGGATCGACGTGGCGGCGGAGATGGAACGATACCGCGACGAGCTGGTGGCGGCGGACACCGACGAAAAGATGTGGTTCGCCCTCCACAAGATCTCCAACGCCCGGATGGATCGGCACCTGAACGTCTCGCCGGTGGAGGGCGGGCTGGTTCTTCCCGACTCCATCCTCCGGGAAGTGGAGGCCCCCCTCCGGTTCATGGTGGACTTCTCCGACCTGGACGACCGGTTCTTCTTCGTAGCCGACGTGGGCGAGGAGCTCGGCGAAGCGGTATCGGGTCCGGCACCGGAGCCGGGGGACCGGCTCATGGGGGTGAACGGCCGCTCCGCGTTGGACTACGTGGAGGCCATGCGCCCCTACCAGCGATACTCCACGGAAAACCACTTCTGGTGGCGGCTGGCCGAGGAGATCACCCAAACGAGCTCCCACGTTCCCCCTTTCCTCTTCTACGAGGATGAGCTGACGCTGGAGCTGGAGCGGCGAGACGGCACGGAATACACCACGACGGTGGCGTACCGGGATCCCTCCGCTATCCGGTGGGAGGGGCACGGAGAGCGCGCGTACCCCGGCTTCTCCCCGGTAGCGGGCCTGGACGACTTCGAGACCTACGCCCTCTACCTCCCCGACGACGACGCCCTTCCGGTGGTCCTCCTCCAATGGCACGGCTTCCGGCCGGACCTGCCGGAGGCCATGGACCGCCTCATGGAGTACGCCCAGGAGCACGACCTCCTGGACCATCACGTCATCGTGGACGCCACCCGGAGCGGTGGCGGTTCTCGGGGCGCCTACGCCGTCCAACGGCTCCAGTCCCAGCCCTTCCGGACCACCTTCGGAAACCTGAAGGTGAGCGATGGAATGGAGCAGTGGGTGGAGGACCGTATCGAGAGAATCCGAGCCGAACCCGCTTCCGCCCGAGAGACGGTGGATGAGGGAAACTGGCTCCTGGAGTGGCTGGAGGAGGACGTCACCCTGGCCATCCAGGAGGGTCGGATGTACACCAACGACGTACCCTTCAAGGGGGCGCACGCCCCGAAGTGGGCCGACGGCATCCTGGATCCGGCTCCGGTTCACTTCCGGGGTGGGCTCACCGTGTGGCTCAGCACCCGAGGCGGCTCCCACCTGGATCAGTTCGCCTCCCAGGTGGTGGACAACAACTTGGCGCACGTCATGGGGATGTCCGCTGGAGGGTTCAGTAACACCTGGGAATTCACCGATACCCTGCGGTTCCCCACCACCGGCGCACCCATCGTAGAGTACGAGTGGTCCATGGGCCACTCCATTCGGCCCAATAAGGAGATCCTCCAGTACAATCCTGCGCAGGTCCACGAGTACATCCCCCAGACCCGGGAAAACTACTTCGACTACCACCCGAGCCTCCTCCGGAGAACACTGGACCGGATCGGGGTGACGGCGGACGGGAGCGAGTCATGAGAACGTCCATCTTCTGGACCCCGGCCCTCCTCACCCTTGTTCTCCTGGCCCACTCCGCTCCGGCGTCTGCACAGCACTTCGACGTTCTCATCCGGAACGGCACGGTGGTGGATGGAACGGGAAATCCGGAGTTTCAGGCGGATGTGGGGGTCGTGGAAGATGAAATCGTGGCCGTGAGCCGAAACCTGGCCTCCGCCACCGCAGACCGGGTCATCGACGCCACGGGCCTCCACGTCACACCGGGCTTCATCGATCTCCACTCCCATGCGGACCGCTCCATGATCCTGGACGATCTGGAGCTTCGCAGGGCCCGCGCCCACATCCTCCAGGGCATCTCCACCGTGGTGGGAGGACCCGACGGACGAAACCCCGTCTTCCCCCTCACCGATGAGATCTCGGGATACCGCTCCCAGGGGATCGGGATGAACCTGGTCCCCATGGTGGGCCACAACACGATCCGCTCCCAGGTCATGGGCGACGACTACGAGCGTCTCGCGACCCCGGAGGAGATCGAGGAGATGCGCGCCCTGGTCCGGGAAGGGATGGAAAACGGGGCCTGGGGATTGGGGACCGGGCTGGAATATCGGCCGGGACGGTTCAGCCACCCGGAGGAGGTCATCGAGCTGGCCCACGTGGTAGCTGAATACGGCGGATTCCACTTCTCCCACCTGAGAGGGTCCGGGCGGATCCCCAAGTGGCACCTACCCAGCCAGGTGGCCCATGCGCCGGCTCAAGTCCGCTACTCGCATCACGGTCCGGCCCGCAGGGTGGACGGCTGGTCCATCGATGCCCAGGACGGCCTGAGAGAGATCATCGAGATCGCCCGCCGAACCGGGATTCCGTCGGTGGCGAGCCATGTGAAGGCCAAGGGGAGGATGTCGTGGGGACGGGCGCTGAACGACATCCTCATGGTGGAGCAGGCCCGAGCGGAGGGACACCCCGTTTACCTGGACCAATACCCGTACGAGGGGCATTCCGGCGGGAACGGCGTGGTGATTCCGTACTGGGCTCTGGCCGACCCCGACGTGGATGCGTCGGGAGGCCTGGACAGCCCGGTGTACCGCGCCGACGGGGTCTTCGACCGCCGACACGAGAACCTCCGACGAATTCTGGAGGACCCGGAAGCCCGGGAGCGGCTTCGGATCGATACGGAGTACCTCATCGACTACAAGGGTGGCCCGGACCGACTCCTCATCACCCGCTACCCCGACGAGGAGCTGGTGGGGCTCACGGTGGCGGATGTGGCGGAGCTCTGGGAGCTGACGCCGGAGGAGACGATCTGGGAGTTCAGCCTCCAGGGCTTCGAGGATGAGCCCGCCGGGGTGTTCATCCGTCCCCTCTCCCTCCACCCCCGGGACGTGGCCCTCTACATGCAGCAGGACTACACCGCCACCTCCTCCGACGGACGGCTGGTATCGGGGCCCGGCCTCCACCCTCGCCACTACGGCGCCTTCGCCCGAAAGATCGGGCACTACGCCCGGGACGAGGGGGTGGTGAGTCTTCCCCACGCCGTGCGCTCCTCCAGCGGGCTCCCGGCCCAGATCATCGGCCTGCCCAACCGGGGCCTCCTCCGGGAAGGATACAAGGCCGACGTCCTGGTCTTCGACTACGAACGCTATGGAGACCAGTCCACGTCGCTGGAGCCGGAGCGCTATGCGGAAGGGATGGAGTACATGCTGGTGAACGGCGTCTTCACCATCGATGAGGGAGAATTCCAGGGAGTCCTGGCCGGTGAGGTCCTGGAGCGCCACCGGATCCAGGCGGGTCCGGAACGGGCCGTCATCGACGCGGATGGAAGCGAACCGGAAGAGGGAGGCCACCGATGAACACGCTGAGCACGCGACGCCCCTTTGCCATCACACCCATCCTCTCCGTGGTGACGGCGGGCTTTGCGGTAGCCCTCCTCGTGGGGTGCGGCTCGGAGGCGCCGGCAGGAGAGCCGGCCCCCTCCCTCACCTTCGACCCGGGAACCGAGGCGGACCGGGCCGCTCTATTCGATTACCTGGTGGAGAGCACCCTGGAGCGGGATGCCTTCGCCTCCCTCCCCTACCATCCCGCGTACCGGGAGCACCCGGCGGGGATCGACGTGGCGGCGGAGATGGAACGCTACCGGGACGAGCTCCTGGCGGCGGACTCGGACTCGGCCTTCTACTATGCCCTTCTGAAGATTTCCCACGTCAGGAAGGACCGTCACCTTCGACTTCACCCGGTGGAGGGCGGGCTCACCTTTCCGGACAGCTTCGGGATCGAAGAGTCCCTCTCCAATACAGAGGTGGAGGACAGCAACACCCCGCGCGCCCCCATCCGGCTACGCACCGACTTCCAGGATCCCGACGACCCCTTCCTCTTCGTGGGAGACCGCTCCCGGGAGGCTGCAGACGGGGCCTACGGACCGCCCCCCGGGCTGGGTGACCGGGTCCGGGCCATCAACGGGATGCCCGCCGACGAGTACCGGGAGGTGGTACGGCCGTATCACCGGTACTCCACCGAACCCTCCTTCCTCTGGTGGTGGTCTATGTTCGTGCCGGTCCGGGGAGTCCAGATCCCCGCACGGTTCTACGGCGATGCCCTCACCCTCACCCTGGAGGCCCGGGATGGCTCCGCCTACGAGGTGGAGATGCCGTATCTGGATTCTCAGGAGATCGAGTGGGAGGGTCACAGCCAGCGCCGCTACCCGGGCTTTTCCTTCGTGCCCGAGCTCAGCGACAACGGGACCTACGACTTGTACGTAGCCGACGATCCGGGGCTCCCGCTGATCATACTCCAGTGGCGGCGCTTCGAGAGCGATCTACCCGAGGCCATGGATGCCCTGGTGGAGTGGGCGGAGGCCGAGGGGAGGCTGGACCACCACGTGGTCCTGGACGCCACCCGGAGCGGAGGCGGCTCCCGAGGGGCCTATGCCGTGCAGCGGCTCCAGACCGAACCCTTCCGCACCACCTTCGGAAACATGAAGGTGAGTGACGGAATGCAGCGTTGGGTGGAAGACCGGATCGAGAGCATCCGAGCGGAGCCCGCCTCGGCTCGGGAGACGGTGGACGGAGGGAGCTGGCTTCTGGAGTGGCTGGAGGAGGACGTGACCCTGGCCATCCAGGAGGGCCGGTTGTACACCAACGACGTGCCCTTCAAAGGGGCCCACGCCCCCAAGTGGGCCGACGGGATCCTGGACCCCGCCCCCCTCCATTTCACCGGGGGCCTGACGGTGTGGCTGGGCCCGGAGGGAGGCTCTCACCTGGATCAGTTCGCCTCCCAGGTCCGGGACAACGAGCTGGGTCACATCATGGGGATGCCCGCCGGGGGCTACAGCAACACCTGGCAGTACGAGGAGGTGCTCCGGTTCCCCACCAACGACCGGCCCATCGTGGGCTACATGTGGTCCATGGGGCATACGATCCGGCCCAACAAGGAGATCCTCCAGTACAACGCGGCGGAGGTCCACGAGTACATCCCCCAGACCCGGGACAACTACCACGAGTACCACCCGGAGCTCTTGAGGCGTACCCTGGACCGAGTGGGGCTCCCTCATCCGGCCGCACTGGCTGACGGAAACGACGCCGGACCGTGACGGGAAGCGACCCAACGTCCTCCAGTCGGAGGGACGGGGCTTCGGGGGGCCGGGCGCCCTCCCTCTGGGCCCGCTACCGGAGCCTCTCCCTGGGCTCCAAGATCTTCATCTACATGCTCCTGGGGGTGATTCTGGGGGTCGTGGCCCCGGCCCAGGCCGTAGCGCTGGAGCCGGTGGGAGACCTCTTCATCCGCCTCCTCCTCATGGCGGCCATCCCCCTGGTCTTCTTCAACCTCCTGGCCGGACTCACGGCGCTGGAGGACCTGGGGGTGCTGGGACGCCTTGGGGCCAAGATCATGGCCTACTACCTGGCCACCACCACCTTTGCCCTCACCCTGGGGCTCACGGTGATGGGAGTCCTCCGTCCCGGCGACGGCTTCGACCTCAGCGCCGACGCCGTCGAAGGGATGGAGGAGGACTTCGGGGAGGTTCCAGGCGTGGTGGGAATCATCCTGGACCTCTTTCCGGAGAACGCCATCCGGGCCTTTGCCGAAGGCGACGTGGCGCAGATCGTGGTCTTCGCCATCTTCCTCGGGGTCTCCACCCTCTTCCTGAAGGACGAACACAAGGAACCCCTCCGGAAGGTCTTCAACGCCTTCGCCGATGCGCTCCGGAAGATGGTGGACATCATCATGAAGTTCGGACCGCTGGGGATCGGGGCCCTCATCGCCGCCACGGTGGGAGAGTACGGGGACGAGCTCCTGGGGCCCATGACCCTCTTCCTGGTGGGGATCTGGACGGCGCAGATCGCCATGTTCCTCCTCCAGATGGGGATCCTCACCCTCCTGACCGACTTCCGGCCCGTGGAATTCTTGAAGAGGACGGGCCCCCTCTACGCCACCGCCATCGGAACGTGTAGTAGCCTGGCCACCCTCTCCACGGCGCTGCAGATCGCCGAGGAGCGGTTGAAGATCCCCAGGAGCATTTACGGCTTCACCCTTCCCCTGGGTGCTCAGCTCAACAAGGACGGAACGGCACTGATGCTCACCGGGGTCCTCCTCTTCACCGCCCAGGCCGCAGGGGTGAGCTTCACCCTGGGAGAGACCCTGGTCATCCTCCTAGTAGGCTTCATCCTCACCGAAGGCTCGGGAGGCATCCCGGGCGGCGGAGCGGTCATCG